>NZ_AWFE01000126.1:0-1827 GCF_003263315.1 Hyphomonas sp. GM-8P | reverse complement strand
TCGCCTATATCGACAGCGGCTTCGGCCTGCTTGCGGGCGATGTCGCCTATTTGTCGACCACGCTGATCGCCATCGACATCACGCTGGCGGGCCTGTTCTGGGCGCTCAGCCAGAACACCGACGTAATCGCCGGGCTACTCAAGAAGGTGCTCTATGTCGGCTTCTTTGCCTTTATCATCGGCAATTTCTCGCTGCTAGCAGGCATCGTTTTCGACAGCTTCGCCGAGCTTGGTTTGACCGCAGGCGGCGGGACCATGACCGCTGATGACCTCTTGCGACCGGGCTTCATCGCCAGCGTCGGTCTCGATGCCGGTCAGCCGCTCTTGGAAGAGATCGGCGACATGCTGGGGCCAATCTCCTTCTTCCATAACTTCATCATGATCGCGGTCATGTTCGTGGCCTGGGCGATCATCATGGTCGCCTTCTTCGTCCTCGCCGTGCAGCTCTTCATCACAATTCTGGAGTTCAAGCTGACGACGCTCGCCGGGTTCGTGCTCGTGCCGTTCGCGCTCTGGAACAAGACAACGTTCCTTGCTGAGCGCGTGCTCGGCAATGTCATCACCTCCGGCATCAAGCTCATGGTCCTGGCCGTGATCATCGGCATCGGCTCGACGCTGTTCTCCTCCGTCACAGACGCGTTCCGCACCGGCGATGATGTGACGCTGGCCCAGGTCATGGGTACGGTGCTGGCCGCCATCGTCTTCTTCTGGATGGGCATCTTCGCGCCCGGTATCGCCTCCGGCCTCATCACCGGCGCACCACAACTTGGCGCGGGCTCGGCTGCAGGCGCCGCGGCCGGTGTCGCGGCAGGCACGTATGTCGCCGGCATGGGTGGTCGCGCAGCGATTGGTGCGGCTGCAGGTGGAGCTTCTAGCGCTGTAAAAGCTGGCGCAAGCATGGCAGGTGCGGCGCGGACTTCTTACACGCTGGGTTCCGTTGCCTCCGGCGCATCAGGCGCAGCGGGTGTGGCCGCAGGTCTTGCCGGTGTCGCGCGCGCTGGCGGGGACGCCATGCGCCGCACGGCCTCCCGCCCGGCGCAAGCTCTTCGAGAAGCCTATCAACGCGGCAGTCAGGGGGCCTGGAGCGCGACCGGCGGATCGCCGACCGCCACCATGCAAAGCTCTGCGTCCGGGTCCTCCTCATCGCAAAGCCCCGGCTGGGCGCGGCGCATGCAGACCAGCCAGCGTGTGAGCCAGGCCGGACAGATGGCCGCCCATTCGATCCGCGACGGCGATCGCGGCGCGTCCGGCGCAAACCCGACCCTCAAAGATAAGGACGACTAGACGATGGCCTTCAAGCGATCTTCCTCCAGCTATGGGCCAAGCCCGTTCCCCGAAACGCCTTATCAGAAGGCCGGTCAAATCTGGGACGACCGTATCGGTTCCGCCCGCGTCCAGGCGAAAAACTGGCGGCTGATGGCGCTCGGATGCCTCGGCCTGTGCTTCGTGACGTCCGGCGCACTGGTCTGGCGCTCAATGCAATCCACCGTCACGCCCTATGTTGTCGAAGTCGATGAAACGGGCGCGGCTCGCGCTGTGGCTCCGGCAACGGAGCGCTACACAGCGAGCGATGCCCAGATCGCGCATCACCTCGCCAACTTCATCGAGCATGTGCGGGGCCTCAGCGTCGATCCCGTCGTCGTGCGAGAGAACTGGCTGCGCGCCTATGACTTCGTCACCGACCGCGCCGCGACCACGCTCAATGAATACGCATCCGCCAATGATCCGTTTGCGGATGTGGGGCGCAAATCCCGCACTGTGGATGTGGTCAGCGTTGTGCGCGTCTCGGACGACAGCTTCCAGGCCCGCTGGATCGAGAAGACCTATG
>NZ_AWFE01000125.1:0-2095 GCF_003263315.1 Hyphomonas sp. GM-8P | reverse complement strand
GTGACCTGCTCCCCGAAAAATCCCTCGTTTGAGGCTGGAGTTTTCGCGTAATGATCCCAGGCTGGGATGGAGCGAAAGCGATGAAGGCATCGAAGTTCACGGACGCACAGAAGGCGTTCATACTGAAGCAGGGCGAGGAAGGGATTCCGGTCGCGGAGGTGTGCCGCAAGGCCGGGATCAGCCAGGCCACGTATTTCAACTGGAGTGAAGCGGAATAGAAATCGCACTGCGATTTCCCGCAAAACAAGTATGGCGGCTTGTTGCCGTCGGAGATGAAGCGATTGCGGGAGCTCGAGGAGGAGAACTCCCGGCTCAAGCGGATCGTAGCCGATCTCACCCTCGACCGCGAGATTTTGCAGGACGTCATCAAGCGAAAGCTTTGAAGCCTGGCCGCAAGCGCAAGCTGGTCAACGAGGTGTGTTACGACTGGACGGTCTCGATCCGGCGGGCCTTCGGGCTCCTGGTCCTCGATCCGAAATCCTATCGCTACACCTCTCGCCGGCGCGACCAGGCTGCTCTGGAACTGCGCATCCGGGAGATTTGTGAGACGCGTGTCCGATACGGCTATCGGCGCGTCTACGTCATGCTGCGGCGTGAAGGTTGGGTAATCAACATGAAGAAGGTTCGACGGATCTACAACGAACTAGGCCTGCAATTACGCAACAAAACGCCGAAGCGATGGGTCAAGGCCAAGCTCCGGGACGACCGCAGGGAGGCAACAGGCTCCCACGATGCCTGGGCGGTGGACTTTGCGCACGACCAGCTGGCGAGTGGCCACAAGATACGCATACTGACGCTGATCGACATTTACTCACGCTACTCGCCTGTCATCGATCCGCGGTTCAGCTATCGCGGCGAGGACGTTGTTGCCACGCTCGACCGTGTGTGCGGCAAGATCGGCTATCCGAAGACGATCCGGGTCGACCAAGGGTCCGAGTTCGTCTCCCGGGATCTCGACCTCTGGGCCTATGCAAACAATGTAACGCTGGATTTCTCACGGCCCGGAAAGCCGACAGACAATGCCTTCATCGAGTCCTTCAATGGGCGGTTCAGGGCAGAATGCCTGAACCAGCACTGGTTCATGAGCCTCGCCGATGCGAGGGAAAAGCTGGAGGCTTGGCGTGGAGACTACAACACGGTAAGACCCCACAGCGCGATCGGGAACAAGCCCCCGATTACGCTGATGAATCACCTCGGCGAAACCAGCCCGCTAAGGTGAGGAAGCGCCAAAAACTCCAGCCCCGAATAAGGGCAATTTTGGGAGCGGTTCACTTGCGACAGACTCTCCATTCAAATGCGGGACCAGACGGGGCTCAGGTCACCAGGTACAAAGAACTCTGCTCGATGGGAGACTACGGTGCCGGGCCGGAATTGAGAAAAGTCAACCGTGAAGGCGAGTTCCAGAGCAAACTACTGCAAGCATAAAGCCGCCTTTCAGGAAGGAACAGGCCAATGAAATTTTCCATCCTTTTGCCAGCAACAATGGCTTTGCTGTTGATGGCTGCTTGTAACAAGCCGGAAGCAAATCAGCCGACGAGTGAAGTGTACGCGCCTCAACCGGAACCGCCGAATGAGACATCAGGTTCCGGCTCGGGAGGGACTGCTGAAACGGTGGAGCCGGGGCTGCCGTCTTCAGAAGAGCCTGCCGCTCCGCCTCCGGAAGAAGAGCCCCTCCCGGATTCGGAAGGCACGGCTCCGGCTTCCGCGGAAACTTCTCCGCCTGTACCCGGCGACAGCGCGTCCCCCGCACCTGCTGACACATCGGAGGCGCCTGGTGAGGTTCCGCCTGATGGGCAAGAGCCACCTCAGGATTAGTCGCGGCAAGAGCCCGCCCCAAGGTAGATGTCTGCCCCGGCTTGGGGCAGCATCAATGGGCGCCGGAAATGGCGGCGAAAAACAAGTGCTTCCGGTCGTCAAAGTGCCCTGCCATGCGCACGAATGCATAGCTCACTGGCGCGCAAAATGCGGATTTTAACGTCATTTCCTGACAATCCATGATCTCGAGAAAACCCTAGTGCTCTGTAATTAAAGCATTTAGGTGATTGCCGTATTCTTGTTCCGATTTTTGTAATCAGAGGGTCGCGGGTTCGAGTCC
>NZ_AWFE01000124.1:0-2178 GCF_003263315.1 Hyphomonas sp. GM-8P | reverse complement strand
GGACCCGTCGGGGAAGATGATCCGGTCCCAGGTCACGAGCGCCCGGTCCTGCCCGAATGAGACTTCGGACTGGTAGCGCCCGATGAGGCGTGAGCCCTGCGGGATGAGAAGGTATTGGCCGGTCACGGTATCGTAGACCGGCTGGGTGACCTGCGCGACGATCGTGCCGGGCAGGTCTGAGTTGATGCCGGTGACAAGCGAGGCCGGGATCAGCGTGCCCGCCATGACCTGATAAGGCGAGGCCGGGTCTTCGACGCCATGAGGGTTGTAGATGTCGCTGCTTGCGCCTTCGCTTGCGAAAGCGAGCTTGCGGGACTGGAGATTGGTATCGGCGGGTTGGCCGAACGCAGACGGTGCGCCTTGCGGCAGAGCGGCGAGTGCCAGAAGCTCCGATCCGAAATCAAATGCTGGGTCTCGATAGGAGGGTCTGGCATCGGCAATGGTCTGGCCGCCAGTTTCAGATTGAAGCCGGAAGAAGACCGGCGCGCGGGCCGCTTCATCGGCGAGAGCCGCTTCGCGCATGCGCCTTGCGCGTTCGGCCTCGTCGGCGGGGTTCGGGCGGAAGTCGTCCTCGAACCGGGTGACATATTCCGGTTCGATTCCAAGGTCGCGTTCAGCGCGCAGCATAGTCGCGCCGAGATCGCCGGAGAGCGGTGGGCCAAGACGCGTCATGGGTTCGGCGTCAGGTCTGAGATCACTATAGCTTGCCGGCAGCGTTGAGAGACCTTCGGGCTTTCTTGTGTTAGTCGTGTTGTAAAGCTCGCGCCTCGCGTCCGGGTCGACGGCGGTCGGCGGTTTGAGGGCAACGCTCATCGCCGCGAACAGGCCGAGCACGCCAAGCCCTGCGCCCACCATAAGCACTTTGCGGTTGATCCGCGTGACCGGCTTCGGGCTGGAGCGGATCTTCAGTCGCTCGGCATGCTCGTCAAAGGGAATGGGCTCAGACATATGCTTCAGTTCCCGAACAGGCCAGCGAGCGGCGAGCGACGCTCAGTGCGGGTGATGCGCACGACGGTCTGGTTGCGCTCGCCCAGGCGCAGTTCGGCCGCACGGAACAGCCGGTCCACGACATAATAATTTCCGCGCACCCGGTAGTTCACGAGTTCGGCGTCACCATCCGCACCAAGAACGAAGAGCGGCGGCATCTCGGTCGTGGTAATGTCCTCCGGCATCTGGATGAACACCTGCCGTCCATCATCGAAGACCCGGACGGGTTTCCAGTCGGGGCTGTCGCCTGTCATGCGGTAGTCAAAGTTCAGGCCTTCGAGTGTCAGGCCGCGCTCAATGCTTCCCGCGTCCCGTGCGAGGGCGCGCTCATTGCGGGCCGTCAGGCCTGCCAGTTCATCCGCCGGATAGCGCCAGGACAGAGCGGCCATATAGCCGCCCTCGGTGCTTTCGAGCTCCAGATGATAGGTTCGCCGGTCCGTGGCGATCATCAGATTAGTGCGGATGCCGGAGGAGATCGGTTTGACCAGAACATGGGCGCGGGCCGTTGCGCCCGAGCCTGAAATCGTGTCGCCGACGACCCAGCGCACCGTGTCGCCCGCCGAGACTGAGACCAGCTCCTCGCCGGGCTGCAAGGCAATGTCGCTGACCTGGCCGGGGCTGGCATAGAGGCGGTAGAGCGCGCCTTCGGTATAGGGATAGACTTGGATGGCGTTCACATAGCCATCAACCGAAGGCTCGATCAGCGCGCTGGTGCGGCCCTGCCGGATCGCCTCAGTGGGAGAAACGGATGGCGCGCTGACGGTTCTCGTATAGGTCCGTGTCACGCTGCCATCGGGATTGGTGGTGACGCGCGCACCGACCGGCATCATCTGGCCGGGCAGCGGAAGCGCCACGGCGGTCTCGACGATCTCGACCGGATAGTCGGTCCTGTCCTCGATGGGCTTGGCCGCGACAAAGGCGCTGGCGTCGATGGGTTCGAGCTCAGTGGTGGCGCAGGCCGAGAGCAAGGCCATGGCGGAAGCGGCGGTGAGGATACGAAGCATGGGGATCATTCTCCTGTAACGAGGTCCTGACCCCAGTTCAGGGCATGGACATAAAGGCCGAGGGGATTGGCGCGCAGGGTCTCTGCATCCGTCGGCGGCTGGGTGATGATTGTGAAATTGCCCGTGAAACGCTGCGCCCGAACGAGCGCGCCATTCTCATAGGTCTTCTCGATCCAGCGGGCCTGGA
>NZ_AWFE01000123.1:0-2342 GCF_003263315.1 Hyphomonas sp. GM-8P | reverse complement strand
TCATAGTGTCGGGTAACAGGTCGGCGTTGCCGCCGACCCGTCCCCTCAGAACCGTGCTTGCACGTTTCCCCGCACACGGCTCAAGCAAGTCCCTGATATGACGCGCGGCGGCAGTCGGCGTGGACAAGCGCAAGGTTCCGGTAGGAACCGTTCGTCCTGTCCCCATCCACATGAGACATGCGGATGGTTTCGCCATTGTAGAGGCTCTCGCGGCAGGTCGGGCATGTGTGCCTTTGCCGCTGCGCAACCTTCTGCCAACTGCGCGTGAGGTCAGTCCCTCCCATCCGGCGGGCCCGGTTTCGCCAGTAGTCGGCGAGAGACGGATCGTCGGGGGAGTTGCGGTGCTTCACCATCGTCCAGCGCACGATTTTGATCGCGGCTGGATGGATCATGAACGCACCTGACTGCTTGTCCATAAATGTGTAGCTGAAGGTCGGGCAGTTATAGTGCCGCCCGAAGTATTTCCGCATCCACCAGTGTTTCAGCTTCCTCGCATGGGCACGGTGGCACCAGCGACGTTGCCGGACATGGACATAGTGTTCGATCCCTGAGAAGATTTTCCCGGCGACACTGTAACGGTAGTAGTTGCACCATCCACGTATCACCGGATTGGCAGCTGCAAGCAGTTGCCCCTGATCCGAGCCGACATGGGCGCGGAACAGGTCCCTGAGCTTCTTCCTGAACGCTTTAACGGCGTCCTTGGAAGGTTTGATCAGGGTCTTCGTGCCAGCGGCGCGGTCTGCCACCTTATAGGAACGGACATTGAAGCCGAGGAAGTCGAAGCCTTCCCGTAAGTGCCGGATACTGGTCTTCTCCTCGGAGAGGTGAAGGCCGCGCCCGGCGAGGAACGCAGCAAGGCGCTCCCTGGCCTCAAGCGCTTGCGTCTCAGTGTGGCAGATGACGACGAAGTCGTCAGCATACCGCACGAAGACAGGGCAGTGAGGTTTCACGTATGAGGCACTTGTGCCTCCACGATACTCAATGCCCAGCGCTTCTTCCATTCCATGCAGGGCGATGTTGGCAAGGAGAGGACTAATGACCCCGCCTTGCGGTGTGCCCTGCTCGGTGGCGTGGAACACGCCATCTTCCACATAGCCTGCCTTCAGCCAGCGGCGGATCATTTCCCTTGCGGGGAAGTTGCCGATAGCCTCCATCAGGGCGTCATGGTCGATATTGTCGAAGCAGCCTTTGATATCGGCATCAAGAACCCAGACCCGTTTGGACCCGGACTTGGTTGCCAGATATATCCGCTCGATGGCGTCATGGACGCCACGACCGGGCCGGAACCCGTAGCTTGTCCCCTCGAACTGCGCTTCCCAACAGGGCTCAAGTGCATTGAGCACAATGGCCTGCTGGCACCGGTCGATGAGGGACGGGATTCCGAGTGGCCGCTTCTTGCCGCTCGCTTTAGGGATATACACCCTCCGGGCTGGAAGCGGTTCCCATGCCTTGAGGTTCACCAGCTGGTTCGCAAGGCCCGCCCGCTCGGTCGGCGTCAGTGCGGTTCGCGCATCGACACCGGGAGAGGCTTTCCCACGATTGATCTGGCTGACCCTTCGGATGGAAACGAGCAGGTTCGCCCGGCTGCGCAGCATCAGCTTTTGCAACGAGCGAACCGTCTTCCAGTCCCGCATTTCAGTCGCCCGATAGATTCTCCGGCGCAGCGTCCTGACGGTTCGATAGGCGGCAGGCCAGTCAATGGTCTGCCATTGAACAGTTCCGCCGCTTACGATCAGGCCTTGCGGCCCGTCCATCTTTTCACGAACGGTTCGGTTGCTGTTCCATGAGATTAAGGGGGACTCACCAGTCATCTGTCAGCACCCTTTCAGGTTGGGCATGGCCCTATCCGCCGGGTTATGTATTCCCCGTGCCTTTCGGCTGGCGGCATTCGCTTGTGATGACATCCTCCACCCGCTGAGGGATTGGGCGGTCCTTGCGAACCGCTTACCGAGCGCTGTTACCAGCGACCGGACCTCATCGGGGTTACTCAGTTCCGCATCTGTGAGATGCGACCGGGTTAGGTGCCTGCTATACGCCGGGGAATATCGACCTTCCGACTGAGGGATCCACGTGCCCTCAGCCCATTCCCTTGCTCCCCGTAAAAGCCACTTCCGGGGGACTGATGGGTAACGACGCATCAACACAGATTCACTTTCGTTTACCATACCGGTCTTCTCCTTGGGCGGTTCACCGGCGTATGGCTGCCAGCTCCCCGCTCGTTTCCGGAGGCTTCGCACCAGCCAGTTACCCAGCTCGCACGCTCCGGCTAGAAATGGTCGAGAAGGCTCGACCAGAGGCATCCCTGCCTCACTCAACAGATGCGACTTTCTGGTCGCACCATG
>NZ_AWFE01000122.1:0-2418 GCF_003263315.1 Hyphomonas sp. GM-8P | reverse complement strand
GTAAGCGTCCGGCGTGGGCGCCCTTGACCGGATCAGTTTTTGAAGTTCCAGGGTGCCAGGTCTGCGACGCGATTGATCGAATAATCGGCGATCCGTGACAGGACATGTGTGAGCCAGGCCTGCGGATTGACATCATTGAGTTTGGCGGTCTCGATCAGCGTGTAGGCGATGGCAGCGGCATGTCCTCCGCCCTCGGAGCCCGCAAACATCCAGTTTTTACGGCCTATGGCGAGACCTCGCATGCCGCGCTCGGCCGCATTGTTGTCTATCTCCAAATGCCCGTCCGACAGATAGACTTCGAGCCGCGGCAGACGCGTGAGGGCGTAGCGGATCGCCTTTGCAAGGTCCGACTTGCCGGAGATCTTCGGCAGTTCTGCTTGCAGCCAGGTTATGAGGTCTTCGAATACAGGCCTTGCCTTTGCCTGCCGGATGGCGGCGCGCTGGTCGGGCGGCTGGCCGCGGGCCTCGGCCTCGACAGCGTAGAGCTCAGCGATGCGGGCGAGCGCTTCGGCAGCGATCGGGGAGCCGTTTGACTGGGCTTCATCGAAGAACTTGCGCCGGATGTGGGCAAGACAGGCGACTTCCGTGATACCGCCGGTGCGGTAGAGCTCTTCGAACCCGGCATAACCATCGGCATGCATGAACCCGGTATAACCCTTCAGGTGCCCGGCGGGACGGATGCCCTTGCGGTCCATGCTGAACCTGTAGAAGGCTGCCGGCGGGACATCGGAGCCCCAGGGACGTTCATCCCGCGCATAGATCCAGACCCGGCCGGTCCTTGTCTTGCCGTGCCCAGGCGAGAGCACATTGACCGGCGTGTCGTCGGCATGGATTGCGGTGCCGGCCCGGACATGCACGCCGAGCGCCTCGGCGAGGGGTTCGAGCAGCGCTGTGGTCTTGCCGACCCAGTCCGCCATGGTGGAGCGTTCAAGATCGATCCCTTCCCGGGCATAGATCCCGCTCTGGCGGTAGAGCGGCAAGTGGTCGGCATACTTGGAGACGAGCACGTGCGCGAGGAGGCCGGGACCGGGGCGTCCACGTTCGATCGGGCGGGAGGGCAATGGTGCCTGGTGGAAGCGATCGCAGCAGGTACATGCCATGCGTGGACGGATGAAGCGGTTCACGACAAACCTGCCGGGGACATACTCCAGCTCTTCGGTGACATCTTCGCCGACGCGCTTCAGCTTGCCGCCACAATCCCCGCAGGCCTCGCCCGCCTCCAGCACCTGCTCGGTCCGTGGCAGGTGGTCTGGGAGCGGCCTGCGCACCGGCTTGTCCTTCGGAACAGGCGCGGGCTCGGCTGCAGGAACATCTCTGCTGTAGCTGATCTCCAGGTCCTCGAGCATCAGCTGGAGTTGCTGGAGGCCTTCAGCAGAAGACCCGAACCGGTCCCGCAGTTGCTTGTCGAGCCGCGCCTTCAGCTTCTCGATCATCAGTTGGTGATGGCGTAGCTCAGCATCCCGCCGTGCGATCTCGGCGTCTCGCGCGGCAACCTGCGCCGTCATATCGCGTACGATCGCCTTCAGCGCCTCGATGTCATCAGGAAGATCAGCCACATCCGACATGAACAGGAACCTACCCTGCTTCGGGGCGTGAGAGAATCCCGAAAATGGCCTTATCCCGTCTTCAGCGGGCGCCAGGTCTGCTTCGTGATACGCCAGTCTATGCCTTCCAGGAGCATCGCGAGCTGGGCCTGGCTGAGATGGATCTTGCCGTCCTTCGCTGCCGGCCACACAAAACGACCGCGTTCAAGCCTCTTCGAGAACAGGCAGGCGCCCTGCATATCCCACCAGATCACCTTCACGAGATCACCGCGCCGGCCGCGGAACACGAACAGGTGTCCACAGAACGGATCCTCCTCCAGGACCTTCTCAGCCAGTACGGCGAGGCCATTGAAGCCCTTGCGCATGTCGGTCACGCCTGCGGCTAGCCAGACCTTTGTCGAGGCCGGAACCGGGATCATGTCACCTGCCTCAAGGCGCGCAGTACCATTACCAGCGATCCTTCATCCCGGCAGCGGATACGTGCACCGCCAGCCAGTTCCACGACGGCCTCAGCCCGCTCCTCAGGCAGGGGATGCGACGCCATCCTCGCCGGTGACGCACCGATCTCCACCGGCAGGAAACCCGCTCCCGTGTCCCGGGCCTGAAGCCGGGGATCGCGCAGCCAGTTGAAAATGACGTTCGCGTTCATGCCATGCCGGCGTGCGACTTCAGCGACCGAAACAAAAGGCTCCCGCGTCTCAGCCAGAACCTGAAGCTTGAAGGCCTTCGAATAGCTGCGACGCCTGCGCACCGGCTTATGGTCGAACATGGTCGGATCGTGTCCACTTAGATCAGGCGGACACTATCCGCCCCTTCCGACCAAAATCAGCATCAGGGACACGCCCGCAAGGGCGGGGAGACCGGACGGTTACTG
>NZ_AWFE01000121.1:0-2635 GCF_003263315.1 Hyphomonas sp. GM-8P | reverse complement strand
GCTTCCCAAGCTGACGACGAGAGTTCGATTCTCTTCACCCGCTCCAGTTTTTCTTTCATTATTTCAATGAGATAGAAGCCAGCAATGCTTTGGCCACGGAACACTTTCCTGTTCCAGCTAGAAACCAGCTAGAAAAGCACTTCTATCGATGGCCAATGGTAGGAAAGATAGAGAACCAAAGGCACATGCCAGACAGCAGCACGCCAATAGCTCCCTGTCCGGCTTCTCCGGCCCCAGCCAATGCTCAAGTGGAAATCCCCGGCGATTGACGCTATGAGGGAGAGAAGGATGCGGTGCGTATTGAACTCAGCTCAATCGCACTCTGGTCCGGACCGATCAGGATTGCCGGATGAAGCAAAGGGGGAAGTCCGTATGATCAGATATGCAGTTTTCGCCGGATCACTGGCACTTGCTCCTCTGGGTCTTGTGTCCTGTGCGCCAGCCTCACCCGTTTCACAGGAAGAGATCGCAGATCCGGATGCACTCGGAGCCGCGCTCGGCCCGAGGGTCGCACCAGCCTTTGGGTCGATCCTTTCGCTGGATTCCGCAAACCGAACCATCGAGATCACTCACACTCCGGTCAACGAAACCGGCTGGCCGATCATGCAGATGAACTTTTCCGTCGCGCACCATGTCGATGTCAGCGGATTTGCACCTGGCGACCCGGTCGAGTTCATTTTCGATTACTCGAATGAAGATGTTCCCGAGATTGTTGCCATAAGGCGCGTCAGCGCTCGCGAAGTAATCGAGGCACTGGTCCCCGACGACGAAGAGTCCTCCGGCAATGAGCCGAACTGAGTCAGACCTGAGGGTCTTGCTGCGCGAATGCGTAACAGTAGCCAACACGAATTGTTGGATACCGATATGCTTTCAAGACGACATCTGCTGCACTACACGCTGGGAGCAGGCGCTGCTCTCGGGGTAGCTGGTATGCTTCCAGCGTGGGCCCGCTCCTCCAGTGACGGAAACCTGGGAATTACTTCGGCCTCAGGTACCGCCTTCGATCTGGAGATTGCAGAGTTTCCGGTACGCATCAACGGTAAGACCGGAAAGGCCGTCGGCATCAATGGACAGCTGCCGGGCCCGCTGCTTCGCTTTCGCGAAGGCGAGACGGTGACGTTGAATGTCACCAACAAGCTTCAGGAAGACACGTCTGTTCATTGGCACGGCCTGCTTGTCCCGTTCCAGATGGATGGTGTACCGGGTGTTACGTTTCCAGGCATAAAACCTGGCAAGACATTCCGCTACCAGTTTCCGGTCCGACAGAATGGCACGTACTGGTATCATTCCCATTCCGGCCTGCAGGAACAACTAGGGCATTATGGCCCGATCATCATCGAACCGTCAGAGAGGGATCCCATCGGCTACGACCGGGAATACGTTCTGGTGCTCAGTGACTGGTCCTTCACAGACCCGCACCGGATTTATGCAAAGCTCAAGAATAATGCCGAAAGCCTGAACTTCCAGCGCAGGACCCTTCCCGACTTTTTGAGGGATGCCGCCAATAACGGATTCAGTGACACGCTGGAAGATCGCGCCATGTGGGGCAAAATGCGTATGTCCCCGCGCGATCTCGCAGACGTTGGGGCACCGACCTACACCTATCTCATAAACGGTCATTCCACCGCTGAGAATTTCAATATGGTGTTCCAGCCCGGCGAGCGCGTCAGACTGCGGATTATCAATGCATCAGCCATGTCGCTCTTCAATGTGCGCATTCCGGGTCTTCCAATGACCGTTGTGCAATCCGACGGTCTGAATATTCAGCCAATCGAGACGGACGAGTTCCAGATGGGCGTCGCAGAGACTTATGATGTTATCGTTGCTCCTGAAGATGATCAGACCTACGCCTTCGTCGCCGAGTCAATTGACCGTTCTGGTCAAGCCGTCGCCACCCTCGGCCCTCGACCCGGCCTGCGTGCGGCGATTCCAGACCTGCGGCCTGTCCCATCACTGACGATGAAGGACATGGGCATGAGCCATAAGAGCATGGCCGGCATGAGCGATATGGAAAACAGGCCCACCATGTCCGACATGTCTGGTATGTCGAGCATGGATCACATGACACATGGGGATATGCCACGTACGGGTATGGGCCCGGATCCGCACGGCCCTCCAACGCAACTGGCGAGTGTTGAGGCGCCTCTCAAAAAGGGGCCTGGCGTTGCAAACATTGCGGCCATGCCCTCAAGCCGGCTTGATGAGCCGGGCATTGGATTATCCGATCAGCCGCACCGTACACTGACCTATTCTCAGCTTCGCAGCCTCGAGCCGAATCCCGACTCCCGATCACCGCAGAGAGAAGTCGTCATACACCTCACCTCCAATATGGAACGCTATATGTGGTCATTCGACGGCGTGAAGTTTTCAGAAGTCACGCAGTCCATCCGGTTTCGCGAAGGCGAACGTGTCCGATTGACCCTCATCAACGATACAATGATGCCACACCCGATCCATCTCCATGGGATGTTCTTCGACCTCGTCAACGGAGGAGGAGATCATAAGCCGCGCAAGCATACCGTGGTCGTCAAACCCGCAGAAAAGCTGAGCGTTGACGTTTCGGCAGAACATGTCGGCGACTGGGCCTTTCACTGCCACCTGCTCTACCACATGCATGCCGGCATGATGCAGGTCG
>NZ_AWFE01000120.1:0-2739 GCF_003263315.1 Hyphomonas sp. GM-8P | reverse complement strand
TGTCCTGCATCAGCGCGTCCATTTCGAAGCAAAGCATGTCTCCGTTGGCAAGACTGTCTTCTTCGGCGTCGAGCAGCGCGCCATAGGGCCCGGCCAGCGTATAGGGTTCCAGCGCCTGCCGGAGCTCCGGCATCTGGATGAGCGCGGCAAGCCCGGTTAGTGTGCGCTGCACGACAGGCGCCGCGCCAAGGCTCTGCAGCGCCGTCCAGACGGCTTGCTTCACCTCGGGCGTGACCGCGACATTCTCCTGAGCGATCAGCCCCAGCACCCAGGCCTGCGCCTCAGCGATCCCGGCTTCACTATCCAGTGCCCGCAACGGTTGGAACGCCAGGTCGCCCTCAAGGCCCAGCTCATACCAGGTCCCGCCAAGGGCGAGCGTCGCGCAGCGCGCTGAACCGCCTTTGTCGAAGATGAACACCTGCGCGTCGGCGTAGCGTCGGAATTGCAAGGCCAGCAGCGACAGGAGGACCGACTTGCCGGCACCGGTCGGCCCGACCACCATCATGTGTCCGACATCGCCCTGATGCGTGACCAGCCGGAACGGTGTCGCACTGGCCGAGCGCGCCATCAGGAGCGGCGGGCCGTCCAGGTGCGTGTTGCGCTCCGGCCCTGCCCAGAGTGCCGACAAGGGGGCCATATGCGCAAGGTTGATCGTGTTCAGTAGCGGCTGGCGGACATTGGCATAGGCTTCACCCGGAAGCGTGCCGAGCCAGGCTTCGACGGCATTGACGCTTTCGGAAACGCAGGTGAACCCGCGCCCCCGGATCACGCGCTCGACGGCGCGGATCTGGTCGTCGGCGATCGCTGCATCCGCATGCCGAACGACAATCGCCGTCGTGCAATAGCCGAATGCAACATGGCCTGCGCCGAGCGCCTGCAGGGCCTCGTCGGCATCGGCGGCCTGATTGTCGGCATCTGAGTTGAGGAGTGTTGCGGGCTCATTGGTGAGGATTTCGCGCAAATAAGAGGTAAGCGACCGGCGTTTCGCAAACCAGTTGCGGACATAGGCATTGAGCGTCTTTTCGGCCTCGGGCTTGTCGAGGGGCAGGAACCGCGTCACCCAGCGATAGGCAAAGCCGAGCTGGTCGAGCTCTGAGAGCAGCCCGGGCTCGCCGGTTGCGGGGAACCCGTTGATCGTGAGGACTTTCAGCGTTTCGTCCCCTAAGCGGGGTGACAGCCCGCCCGTCAGCGGCGTATCGACCATGAGCGCATCAAGGCACATCGGCAGCGAGGGTGCCTTCACCGTCTGCCGCGCCACCGAGATGCAGGCATGCAGGTAGGTCAGCGTCTCATCGTCATCCAGGAACCGCGCCTCCGGCATCAGATCCGCCATCATGTCGCGCGCCCGGGAAGTTTCGGTTTCGAAATGCGCCAGATGCTCGCTCCAGAACGCAGCTGGAGCGTCTGCCGGATCGTCGATGAAGAGCTGCTCGATCCGGGCCGTCCGGTCGGCCGGTGGCATCCATGTGAGGGTCAGGTAGCAATCGGTCTCGAAGTGGCGCCCGTGCTCTTCGAACGCCGCCCGGCGTTCCTCATCGACCAGCCAGGCGGCTGCGTCGCGCCAGGAACTTTCGGGATAGGTGACGGATGGTCGCCGGTCCGCTTCTATATGCAGCGCCCAACCTGACCCGAACCGGCTGAGGAGATTGTTCATGCGGGCTGTGACGGCGACGAGTTCTTCCGGTGTCGAGCTTTCAAGATCGGGTCCGCGATAGAAACAGGTCCGCTGCAAGCTGCCATCCTTGTTGAGCAGGATGCCGGGCGCGATCAGGCAGGCCCATTTGAGATGGTCGGCGAGCGCAGCCGGGCGGGCGCGATATTCACGAAGATTCAGCATGCGTAATAGCCCCTCGTTCTTATGTGCCGGATCAGCACGTCGGCAAATTGCGGATCGCGCCTTGCAGCGAACACGCAGATGCCCTGCGCCACGATCCAGAAGACGAGCCCCACGCCCCAGAGCTGCAGGCCGATGCCGAGCGCGGCGGCCAGCGTACCATTGACGATCGTCGCCAGCCGTGGCGCCCCTGCGAGCAGGATCGGCGCCGTCAAAGAGCGATGCACCGGCACGCTATAGCCAGGGGGCAGGGGACGGTTGTCCGCCATCAGAGCGTCGCCCCGCCACCGAACGAAAAGAACGACAGGAAGAACGAGGTCGCAGCAAAGGCGATCGAGAGACCGAACACGATCTGCAAGAGCTTGCGCATGCCGCCGCCACTCTCACCGAAAGCAAGGCCAAGGCCGGTCAGGATGATGACGATGGTTGCGAGGATCTTGGCGACCGGCCCTTCGATGGAGTCGAGGATCGATTGCAGCGGGGCTTCCCAGGGCATGCCGGAGCCAGCCGCATGGGCCGGGAAGGTGAGCGCGACGGCAAAAGCCGTCAGGCTCAGGGCTTTGATCAGTCTGTATTTCATTGGGGTGGTGTCCTTTCTGGAGCGGTGGAGAGAAGCGGTTCGGAAAAGGGCAGGCTCGGCAGGACGAGCTGCAGGTCCGGCTGGACGGGGATCAGGTCATAGCCCTGACGCCCGAGCCCGTTCATGCGCGCGACTGTCTCGACGCGGTGAACCCCGGCGCGCCGGGAGATGTAGACGACGCAGTCGATTGTTTCTGCGATGAGGTCGTGCGGCACCTGCGCCGAGGTCTCGCCAATCAGCTGTTCGAGCCGGGAGAGTCCGCCCAGGGCCGAGTTGGCATGCAGGGTGGCGATGCCGCCCGGATGGCCGGTATTCCAGGCCTTCA
>NZ_AWFE01000119.1:0-2739 GCF_003263315.1 Hyphomonas sp. GM-8P | reverse complement strand
TGTCCTGCATCAGCGCGTCCATTTCGAAGCAGAGCGTGTCGCCGGTTTCGAGATTATCCTCATCGGCATCGAGCAGCGCGCCATAGGGCCCGGCGAGCGTGTAGGGCTCGAGCGCCTGCCGAAGGTCCGGCATCTGGATGAGGGCCACCAGCCCGGTCAGCGTGCGCTGCGCGACAGGCGCCGCGCCGAGGCTCTGCAGAGCGGTCCAGACGGCCTGCTTCACCTCCGGCGTCACCGTTACAGCTTCTTGTTCGATCAGCCCCAGCACCCAAGCCAGTGCCGAGGCGAGGCCTGTCTCACTGTCCACATCGCGAAGTGGCTGGAAGGCGAGGTCGCCGTCTATGCCGAGGTCGTACCAGGTGCCGCCCAGCGCGAGCGTCGCGCAGCGCGCTGACGCGCCCTTGTCGAAGGTGAAGACCTGGGCCTGTTCATAGCGGCGGAACTGCAGCGCCAGCAGCGACAGGAGAACCGACTTGCCGGCGCCGGTCGGCCCGACCACCATCATGTGGCCGACATCGCCCTGATGCGTGACGAGCCGGAATGGTGTCGAACTGGCAGAGCGCGCCATCAGGAGCGGCGGGCCGGAGAGATGCGCATTGCGCTCGGGTCCTGCCCAGAGCGACGAGAGCGGCGCCATATGGGAGAGGTTGATCGTGTTCAGCAGCGGCTGGCGGACATTGGCATAGGCTTCGCCCGGCAGGGTGCCGAGCCAGGCCTCGATCGCGTTGACGCTTTCGAATACGCAGGTGAACCCGCGCCCGCGGATGACGCGCTCGACGGCGCGGATCTGGTCTTCGGCGATCGCGGCATCTTCATGCCGGACCACGATCGCGGTCGTGCAATATCCGAACGCGACATGGCCGGCGCCGAGGGCCTGCAGGGCCTCGTCCGCATCGGCCGCCTGATTGTCGGCATCGGTGTTGAGCAGAGTTGCCGGCTCATTGGTGAGGATTTCTCGGAGGTAGGAGGTCAGCGACCGGCGCTTCGCAAACCAGTTGCGGACGTAGGCATTGAGCGTCTTCTCGGCGTCCGGCTTGTCGAGCGGCAGGAACCTGGTCACCCAGCGATAGGCGAAGCCGAGCTGGTCGAGTTCTGACAGGAGTCCCGGTTCGCCCGTTGCCGGGAACCCGTTGATCGTCAGGACTTTCAGCGTTTCCTCGCCAAGGCGAGGTGAGAGACCGCCGGTCAGGGACGTATCGACCAGGAGCGCATCGAGACACATGGGCACGGACGGCGCCCGCACCTCCTGCCGTGTTTCCGAGATACAGGCATGGAGATAGGTCAACGTCTCGTCATCATCCAGGAACCTGGCCTCGGGCATCAGGTCCGCCATCATGTCCCGGGCACGGGATGTTTCGGTTTCGAAATGGGCGAGATGCTCGCTCCAGAACGCCGCCGGGGCATCTGCGGGATCGTCGATGAAGAGTTGCTCGATCCTTGCTGTCCGGTCGGCCGGCGGCATCCAGGTAAGGGTGAGATAACAGTCCGTCTCGAAATGCCGTCCGGCCTCCTCGAAGGCCGCGCGGCGTTCCTCGTCCACCAGCCAGGCCGCCGGATCGCGCCAGGTGCTTTCGGGATAGGTGACGGAGGGCCGCCGGTCGGCTTCGATATGCAACGCCCAGCCGGAGCCGAACCGGCGGAGAAGATTGTTCATGCGTGCGGTGACCGCGACCAGTTCCTCCGCCGTCGAACTTTCAAGATCGGGGCCCCGATAGGCGATGGTGCGCTGGAGGCTGCCATCCTTGTTGAGGACAATGCCGGGCGCGATCAGGCAGGCCCATTTGAGATGGTCTGCGAGAGAGGCCGGGCGGGCGCGGTATTCTCGGAGGTTCAGCATGCGTAATAGGCCTTCTGGCGGATGTGCCGGATCAGCACGTCTGTGAATTGCGGATCGCGCCTTGCGGCGAAGACGCAGATCCCCTGCGCCACGATCCAGAAGACGAGCCCCACCACCCAGAGCTGGAGGCCGATGCCAAGCGCGGCGGCTAGCGTGCCGTTGACGATGGTCGCAAGCCTTGGCGCCCCTGCGAGCAGGATCGGCGCCGTGAGCGAGCGGTGCACCGGCACGCTGTAGCCGGGCGGGAGGGGCGAGACGTCCGCCATCAGAGCGTTGCCCCGCCGCCGAAGGAGAAGAAGGAGAGGAAGAACGACGTTGCCGCGAACGCGATCGACAGGCCGAACACGATCTGCAGGAGCTTCCGCATGCCGCCGCCGCTCTCGCCGAAGGCGAGGCCGAGGCCGGTCAGGATGATGACGATGGTCGCTAGGATCTTGGCGACCGGGCCCTCGATGGATTCAAGGATCGATTGCAGCGGGGCTTCCCAGGGCATGCCGGAGCCGGCCGCATGGGCGGGGAAGGCAATTGCCGCGACAAGCAAACTCAGGCTGAAGCCCTTGATCATGTCTCTGTTCATTGGGGTGGTGTCCTTTCAGGTGCGGTTGAGAGAAGCGGTTCAGAAAAAGGCAGGCTCGGCAGGACGAGCTGCAGGTCCGGCTGGACAGGGCTGAGGTCGTATCCGCCGCGTCCGAGGCCATTCATTCGCGCAACCGTCTCGACCCGGTGCCGGCCGGCGCGCCGCGAGATGTAGACGACGCAATCGATCGTTTCGGCGATCAGATCATGCGGAACCTGAGCGGATGCCTCGCCGATCAGCTGCTCGAGCCGGGAGAGGCCGCCGAGGGCTGAGTTTGCGTGCAGGGTCGCGATCCCGCCCGGATGGCCGGTATTCCAGGCCTTCA
>NZ_AWFE01000118.1:0-2879 GCF_003263315.1 Hyphomonas sp. GM-8P | reverse complement strand
ATTGCCTCCGGGGTTACCGGGGCGGTTCAATGTCGCCAAACAATTTGAGCTCGATCTCATCGACGACGGCCGTACCAAAAAAAGTCGAATACAAATCTCTTTGAACAAACGCCCGCGCTGGCGGCGCTAGGTGAAGAGCGCGCTTCTGCCCGACCGATCCATCGGACCGGATAAATCTATCTGGCGTGAGATTCAGATAGGCGAGCGTGGATTTGCCAGGCTGCCAAAACCCCTTCTGATACCACTCCGGAACGTAGTGATTGTTTCTCGTCTTCGACATCCAACATTATATGAGAACAAAACAAGATCCGCGCAATGACCACCGGTCGGTATTAGCCCCAAATCTTGCTGTTTGGTTGTGCGCCCGAAGCGCGCGTTCCCACTTTCACTCCCAATATTCAAGGCAGGCCAGATCTTTGTTCAACGCAGCTTCATTGCGTCTCGAATATCTTTGGCAATATTCTCAGGAATGAATTCAGAAACCAATTTCTCCATTTCTGACCGAATGTTCGCAAAGCTGGCATTCGGGTCAGCAAAAGGCAAAATCCACCCACCGTGCTCGTGCGCAATTATGATCATACCTCTCCCCCAGAGAAGCCGTTCTACGTGCCCCTGAAGTCGCCTTACATCATCATGGTTGATTGGATGGTGAAAGTTGACGCGCAAGCGTTGGAGGTCGAAATCCAAGCGGTGCATCCATTCAATTAGATGCTCTTGAGCCAACAGCGCTGTCAATTCAGCGTTACCTTCTCCAACCGCGTCTATTCGTTTGGAATGACAGATCGCGGTGTATTTGGCTGCACAGCACGCGAGCTCTTCAAGAGCACCCGAAATGGCGGTACTTCGCTCATTGTTAGTGTCAGAGTTGTCCGTATTCGGGAGTGGGAGATCGTAAAAAAGCTGAAGTGCGGAAATCAGGCTGGATCGATATTCACTTAGCTCAATTTCCTCATTTCCAGCAATTTGACAGCCGAAGAAGGTATCCAGGAATGACGTTGCGATTCTAAGCGATATGTCTCGCATACTTTCACCGATATCTGCGTTGAGATATTCGGTTAAGTGTTCTTGTACGCTGAGGCTGTCCGAAAAAAGAAGGGTTCGAGTATTGATATGGCTCAGATTTTGGAGAAGCAAATTTAACGCGAAATCGAACGGCTCAGAATCCGGATCCGACAACGCCAAAGCAGCCCCATAACTTAGGTAAAGCGTGTAAACTGGTGGGTCGTCGGTGGACGACGTCCACCAAACATGACGCCTTAGGTCTTCTTCGGAAAAATCAGGTACATCCGTTTCTTCTAAGTTACTATAGGCGCCCGGAATGTCCGGGGAAACGACAACCTTGTTGATACGTGAAATGTCAAAATGTTCCCCGCCATAGCGCAGATATGGAAAGAGCTTTTCAGCCATCAGTTTGGCGTCATTCTCTTCGATTTCAATATTGCGAAACTGAAACTGCATGTCCGCAAGCAGCGGCGATGCGTACTCATCTCTTTGAGTTCGGAAGCCGCTGAACTCATCGATTGCAGATTGCAGTTGCTGTCCTAAAGTTCCCAGAGCAATCGTTCCAATGTGCTCCGACTTGGATTCGAGTTCTGTGCTTTCGTGGCTACTCAGGAAAAATTCAACAGAGCACGCGATAGCGCCGTCAGTAACAGCGGACAAATCTAGTTCTTCAAGGCGACCACCTGTGCCAATGAGCGCCTTCCTGGTGGTGATAGGCAGCATGATTGCATGGCGACTCTCTTTGTCTGCAAACAGAAAGGGCTGGTAATCCCCTTCTTCAGATAGCTGAAGAATTGCACAATCAGGCAAAATCCAATCACTTTCACTGGTGTTGTCACACACAAACCAGTTTAGCCCGCAAAGATCGTCCCGAATGACCTTTTCATCGAGATAACGATGAAGGGCTTTCCTGTGCATTGCCTCGTGGTCCAGTTCTCCATTTTCCACTGCCTCCTGTATGTAGCGCTCGACATCTCGTAGGGATTTCGAAAGCGCGTGCCCGAAAACCTCCGCAACAGCGTACATGAGCATTCGTCGAACAGCTTTGAACTCTAGGCTATTTTCAATTTCAGCCGTGCTTGCTTGAGAGTTTTGCGCCACTAACATCAGAAGCTGTGAGGTCAAGACCTCATCTAATTCTGGGTGGCTTTCGATTTGCTGCATCAATACGTCTGGGTCAGTGAGTACTGCGCCGAATTTGGGAAGAGCGTCTTCAAACAATGACTTTAGAACGTGTCGGCTAGCCTTGGTTCGGATTCCGGTTAGACCAACAAGGTTTGCCGCTCGTTCTGCTTCAATCTCGCTGCCATGAGGCAATGTTCGCCATCTTCGAAGATCGGATTGTACTTTAGCTTCCCAGGATGTGATTTTGTCATCGAGGGTAATCGCAGTCCCATCAGATGTACGAGAATAGAACTCGTCGTCCCCACCGAATTTCTCAATTCGCTTCACGAACGGAGCTTGTCCTTTCGAATAGACCCAAATGCTAGGATGGTTCTTTCCTCCGTCGGGGCGCGCGAACCCCTTTTGGAGCATTTGCTGCAAGTAGTGCTGATACGTTCCGGCCATATTTGAATTATCGCTAGAATTGAAATGAATTGAAAGCAGCAAGTTTCGGCCATTGAAGTGCGCCGTTTCAGGCGCCGACTTTGAGGAGCGTCCAATCCGAGCAAGATTGGTCGGGCTGAAAGCATCTCCATCAAGTGTTCGGAGTTTCCGAAGGGACTTGAAGGTCGTTTTGGGGAAAGTGTGCAAAGGAGAGCGAAATCTCCTTAGAAGGAGTTGGGCGCTGATGTGGTCAGTCGCGGGGAAAATCCGGCCCGCACAAATAATAACCGATTTCGGCAGCTAAGCTAAGCTAAGCTAAGCTAAGCTAA
>NZ_AWFE01000117.1:0-2976 GCF_003263315.1 Hyphomonas sp. GM-8P | reverse complement strand
TCGCGGGTTCGAGTCCTGCAGCCGGCACCATAGGAAACAAGGACTTAGTCCGATCTTAGTAAGAATTCAGAGATCGTACTGGCGCGCAAATGGCGCGCAACTTGGCACAAAAAAAGGTCGATAGCCCCTGTAGCCTTCGTCAGGTATGCAGGATCGAATGGCGCATAGATCTCTGTTGTCGAGTAATCCGGCGCCTTATGTCCGAGTTGGGCCGCGACTTCCCAAGCCGGAACACTTTGCATTCTGAGCCAGCGTGCAATTGTGTGTCTAAAGGAATAGGTCTGGACGTTTCCCTCCAGACCGGAGGCCGCCCGAGTTGTGGCCCAGCTCCGTTTCACGCTGTCCACAGCGGACCCATCATACAGGATGAGGGACTCCGACTTTGACGTTCGTTTGCGTGCTTCGACATAGGAAGCCAGCTGATCGGGGAGCTTTACCGTGGGACGATACTTCTTCGTCTGTTCCCGCCCCTTGGGGTTCAGGTTAATCAGTCTGTGCTCCAGATCGATCTGGTTCAGACTGAGGTCAAGAATAGCACCAGTGCGGGCTGCGGTCCCTACCATGAACGCAATCAGGACGCGTATGTGCTGTTCGCTGGCAGCGTCGAGCAGCCTGGCGAC
This sequence comes from Hyphomonas sp. GM-8P, assembly GCF_003263315.1. Lineage (NCBI taxonomy): Bacteria > Pseudomonadati > Pseudomonadota > Alphaproteobacteria > Hyphomonadales > Hyphomonadaceae > Hyphomonas > Hyphomonas sp. GM-8P. Next base: position 2,356 of record NZ_AWFE01000117.1, on the reverse strand, counting down.
TTCTTCGACTTCAAGCGGACGCCCCTTGGGTTCGGGTTTTGGCGGATTTACCAGCTGGACATAAGGCACCGAGGCGATATCGCCCCGCTTCCAAGCCCAGTTGAGTGCGGATTTTCCGATCATGAGGGCATTGCGGACAGAGCTTTGCGAAAGCTTTTTTTCGTTGCCCAACCAACTACGGAATTTTAGCTGCTGGTCCTGATGGAGCGCTTGCTTGATCGTCGCTTCACCGTGGAATTCGAGCCAGTAACGAAGTGTCCGGCGGATATCGACAGCAGATCGGAGGTGTTGACCATGGTGTTCGTAAAACCTCGCGAACACTTCGGCCAGCGTGGTTTCATCGGGTGCCTCCTGAGTCTTTGACTGGTTTAGAACAAACCAGTCATTCAGGATTGCCTTTGCTTCTTCAAAATCCGTTGTGCCGAGGCTAGCGCGTCCGGTCCTGCGAGTTTTGGGGTCGATCCACATTCGATACCATGCCGGACTCCCGGAGCGCTGCCCGAGCCAATACTCGCCGACCTGGTATCTGTCGTTGGTTGCGTATCTCGGCATGTCGTTTCCTCAATTGCGTTCAGCAGGTATTCGGCGAGCTGAAATCCAAAGAAAGAGAGCTTGCGTTTCGAAACTCGTACGAAGCCGATTCGACCAGCATCCCTCAGTCTTTTCAAGGTTTGTTTCGACATTCCAAGGTGCTGGGCAGCCTCTTCTTCTGAATAGCGCTTGTAGATCGGCAAACCGATTTCATTGGACATCAGCCGGACAGCGTCGTCGACCTCACGCATCGGACCCATCCCCCTGGTGTTTATTGCGCTTTGGCCGCGATCAGCGACCTGCGCGCCTTCCGGAACCCGCTGTCGCTCGCGAGAAACGCTTCGAGCATGTGAGGGACGAGGACAGATACAGCAGCGTCTTCGCCATGAAGCTGGCTGTGAACCCGTGCATAGTCTTCAAGTTCGGAAGCGAGAGATGGTTCGATCAGAACCGTGAGCTTCTGCGGTGTCTTGTCCGGCAGCGGCCCGATCTTCAGACTGGTCTTGGTCATGGTTGGTGTCCTCCTTCATAGGGTTTCAGAACGATGTCCTTGCCCACGAGCACGCCGAGCCGCCAGCCGGGCCGGATCGTGATCGAGGGCTGGACGTCGAGGTTTCGGCGCACGATTTCCTGGCCAGCCTCATTGGCACCGGTCTGCGCTGAGCGGCGGAGCGCCCGGGCGATATCGCCCTCATCGTCGGTGCCAAGTTCGGCGCCGACGCCGAGCAGAGTCGAAAGGGCGACGCCCTGCAGCAGCTTCCAGGAATGATAATCGACCTTGTCTTCAAGCCCGGCATAGCCGCGGGCGTCGACGCCGGCGAGATTGTCGATCCGGATGGAAGATCCGTCCGGCATGACGATCCGGCTCCAGACAAGCAGCGCCCGCGACTGGCCGAACGCGATGACACTATCATAGCGCCCGATCAGGCGGGCACCCTGCGGCACGAGCACGGTTTCGCCGGTCACCGTATCATAGACGGGGCTCGTCACCTGCGCGATGACTTGACCCGGAAGGTCGGAGTTCACACCGGTTAGCAGGGTTGCCGGGATGATCGTGCCCGCCATCAGCTGGTAGGGCGAAACAGGCGTCTCGAGCCGGTGCGGATTGTAGATCGAGGGATCAGGCTCTTCGCCCAGAAAATCCAGTTTCCTCACCTGGCGGTTCGGATCTTCGCTGAGCGACGACCCGAACGCCCCCTCGCGAGACGGTGCAAAGTCCGACAGGTCCGGAAAACTCACAGAACCAGACGCCGCGGACGCAACACTACCGACAACCCTCTTCGATCCCGCACTGGCGCCCACCTGGAAAAACACCCCACTCCCGCGCGCCGCGTCCGTCAACGCCGCTTCGCGCGCCCTGAGTTCGGTTTCCAGCGCCGCCAGCTGTTCGCGCATCGGACTCACCTCCGGCGCGTCTTCCTCCGGCAGGCGCATACGCCCTTCACGCTGCGCCTTCAGGATCGGCGTCCCGAGGTCACCCGGAAGCGGCGGCCCGAGCACGTCGTCCCTCGGCGGTAAATCTCCATAGGATTTCGGAAGCGTGGCCAATCCGTCCGCCTCCGGATTATGACCGGTATTGTAGAGTTCGCGGACTGGACCGCCGGCATCCTCCTTCGGTCCCTGCAGGGCAAACGCCAGCGAGCCGAGGACGATTGCACTGCCGGTGCCGACAAGCACCATAAGGGCCCGCCTGGAATACCGCTTCACGGGCCGGGGTTTCCCTCGGATTTCCAAAGGCTGGGGCGCAGGGGAAGCCGCTTCTGTCATGGCTTCGCGCTTCCAAGGTCATTGCGCGCGATCTTCACGACATCCTGGCGCTTTTCGC
>NZ_AWFE01000116.1:0-146337 GCF_003263315.1 Hyphomonas sp. GM-8P | reverse complement strand
CCGGGGTTGCCGGACGGCTTTGCGGCTCGATCCGGCGCATGCCCGGCGGGCGGGTGTCACGCGTTGGCGCAGCACGCACATCCGGGGCTTTTGGTGTCAGGCTGCGCGGCGTTCCCCGACGCTCAGGCGCGCTGATGCGCGGCTGTTCGATCCGGGCGCGGTTCGGTGCAGGCGTTGCGCGAACGCCTGTTCCGCTGCGCCCCGCCGGGCCACCCGACAGGCTCCGCTCAATCCGGCGTTCTTCCACGCGCTCACCCGGCCGGCGGACCGGTTGGGACGTCACTGCACGCGGGGGAGGCGCGGCCGATTGTGCAGCGGCGGCTTCAGATTGCATGTTCCGGATTCCCGGTGGCAGGCGGCCTGCCTTTGGCGGCGTACGGGCGGCGGAATCATAGGTGCCGGCGCTCACACCCGCCTGCGGCGCATCGCGTCTTGCGCGGTCCCTATCCCTATCGCCTCTGTCTCTGCGGTCACCACCTGTCCAGTCGCCCCGGCGTCCATCCCGGCCGTCCCGTTCATGGCGGTCCCAACGGTCATGACCGGTGCTGCCGACCGGGCGGATGGAGGAGATATTATCGTTCAGGCGCAGGCCGTTCAGCTTGTCGACCGAGGCATCGACGATCTGGCAGCGGCCCTGGAAATTGGCGTGCTCGCACACTTCCCATTTGCCGGACCGGATCTGGATCGACGACACATTGTCATTGAACCGGTACCGGCTGAGATCGCGGATGCCGCGATTGATGCCCAACGAAGCGCCGCGGTCATAGGAGTCGGTATACAGCGTGACCGCCGCATCGCGCGCGCCATAGTGCCCGCGCAGCGGCGGACGTTCCCGCCGGTAATGGGTCGAGGAATAATAAGGCTGGGAGTAGCCATACCAGCCAAACCCGTACGGGTCGTAGCCAAGGCGCGGATCGTAATAGCCATAGCGCCGGTAATCGGGCGAATAACCATAATGGTAGACCTGGATCGAGGTCGAGGCGCCGTAGCCATAGCTGTAGGTGTCATAGCCATACTGCTCGTCATCGACATAGCGGATGTAGCCATTCTCATCGCGCACGAACATCAGGCCATGCTCGGCATCTGTATATTCATATACAGGACGCACCGATGAAATCTCTGCGTCCATGCCATACCAGGCAAGATCCGGAACGTCATAGCGCAGGAAGACGCAGCGGCCGGTAAAGTCGCTGTGCTGGCAGACTTCCCACTGTCCAGACAGCACCGCGATGGAGCGGGCCCGGTCGTTGAACTGCAGGTTCGGCAAGGCGTAGATCGGGTCGTATATTTCGCGGGCTTCACCGGAATAATTGGCACCGCTGTAGAGGATCAGCGTTGGCGGTCCCTCTTCCATCGCGGGGTCATAGTCATAGGTTTCTGTCTGGGCCTGTGCCCCCGCAGCCATTGCGATTGGCGCGGCGAGCACTGCCAGGAGGCGGAGGAACCTTGTCATCATCGGCCATACTTTCACTCAGTCTGGCAGAAAGTATGGCAAATCCTGTCTGAACAACCCGCAACAAACTGTGTCAGGCCCCGGGCGGGGGTTCTTCCTCTTCCGGCTCAGCCATCCATTCGTCCAGCGTCGCCACCACGACGCGGCGCGCGGCGAGGTCCACAACCGGCACATCCGCGAGGGTAAAAGGCACGAACACGCTGCCGCCGCCAGTGAGGTCTATCTCCAGCAGATCCCCTGCCCCGAAATCCTGAACGGCGCGCACGCGGCCGGCCCGATCGCTGCCGCCCGCATAGACATCGAGACCAACGAGATCCTCGATATAGAATTCGTCCTCGTCCGCTTCCGGCAGGCTGGCGCGGGGCACGTACAGCAGGGTGCCGCGCATGGCGTCCCACGCTTCCTTCTGCTTCTGCTCTTTCGGGCGGACGATGAAATGCTCCTTTCCCGGACGGGCAGATTTCGGCGTCAGGATCACTTTGCCGGACTCATCCAGCAGGGGGCCGAAATCGAACACGGCGTCAGGATCGGCGGTGAAGCTTCTCACCCGTACATCGCCGCGAACGCCATGGGCGCCTTTCAGGACGCCCACCACGATCAGCCTGTTGTCTGCTGTCTTGCTCATGCCGCCTGTGTAGCGGCGCGCGCGGCAAGGGCAAGCGGCAGCTACCGTCGCCTTAGCGCCACCCGCTGTACCGGCGGACGGACGAGATATTGTCGTTCATCCGGATCGGGCCGAGGTCGCCGGCACCGGCCGTCAGGATCGCACAGCGGCCGCGATAGTTCGCGTGTTCGCACACCTGCCAGGTGCCGCCGCTGACATAGAAGGAGCTGGCCTTGTCGTTGAACCGGTACTGGCTGAGATCGGCGACATCCCGGCTGATCTCCATCGCGTAGCCGCGCTGATTGGAATCCGGGAACAGGACAACACCCTGTCTGCCACCCCAATCGCCCCGACGGCCATCGCGCCGGCCATCCCCGCCGTCGTCCCAACGGTCATGACGTCCACCCCGGTCATACCCGGCCGGGCGGATTGAGGAGATAGTGTCGTTCAGGCGGTAGGCATTCAGATGCCTTTTGCTGGCATCGATGATTTCACACCGGCCACGGAAGTTCGCGTCCACGCAGACTTCCCACACGCCGCGATTGATCGCGATGGATGAGGCCCGGTCGTTGAAGCCGATACGGCCAAGACTGGGCACCGCGCCGTCAATCCGGACGGCTTCTCCACGGAAACCGGCATTGGAATACAGGACGGCCCCGCCCTGGCGGCCCTGATAGTCCCCGCCGCGCCAGGTATCCCGGTCACCGCGATGATCGGCACTCGCAGGCAAGGCCAGGGCAGCAAGACCCGCCGCAAAGGCGAGCGCGGAAACAAGCGTCTTCTTCATAACAGGCTCCTTTTCGGACAGACCGCTTTTAGGTGAAGCGATCTGAACCCGATCAGGATTCCCCGTTATCCTGTGTTCAGCTTTTCGGTCGGTTTTCGGGCCGCATACGGAAAAGGCCGGCACCCTTCCCGGATGCCGGCCCTTCCATGGCCCGTCAGAGGGCGCCTGCCTGTTGGCGGGCAGCTTATTCGGAAGCGGCTTCTTCTGCCGGGGCTTCCTCAGCCGGTGCTTCTTCGGCCGGAGCGGCAGCAGCTTCAGCAGCGGCTTCTGCCGCAGCAGCGGCTTTCTCTTCACGTTCCTTGATGCGTTCCTGGGCTTTCTTGCCCGGCTCGCCCTTGTTCGGGTTGTTGCCGTGCGTCCAGGTCACGACCGGCTTGCCGTCGACTTCGAGCTGCGACAGGAACCGGGCGACGCGTTCGGTCGGCTGGGCACCCTTGCGGACCCATTCAGCAGCTTTCTCGGCGTCGATCTGTACGCGGTTTTCCGAGTCTTTCGGAAGGCGCGGATCATAGGTGCCGATCTTCTCGATGAAGCGGCCGTCACGCGGGGCGCGAGCGTCGGCAACAACGACGGAGTAGAAAGGGCGTTTCTTGGACCCGCCGCGAGCGAGCCGGATTTTGAGGGCCATGGGGTTATCTCCTGTGTACTGGCGTCTCTGGAATGTTCTAGTCGGCCTCTAGGCCGCGGATGTGCTCATGATGGCGGATCACTTCCGCCACGATGAAATTGAGGAATTTCTCGGCAAAGGCCGGATCGAGACCGGAGTCCTGCGCCATGGCGCGGAGCCGTTCGATCTGTTCTGCTTCGCGGGTCTTGTCCGCAGGCGGAAGATTATGCTGAGCTTTCAGCTTGCCAACCTGTTGGGTCAACTTGAAACGCTCGGCCAGCGTGTGGACGAGGATCGCATCGAGATTGTCGATGCTGTCGCGGAACTGGCTCAGCTGGAACTTGGCCAGTGTCGTGTCGATGTCGGTCATTTCTTTTTACCCCCCAACAGGTCGCCCATGCCCGGCGGAAGCGATCCGCCGCCAAGGCCCGGCAGCTGCTGGCCGCCCATCTTTGCAAGATCAGCCTGCGAGATGCCGGCCTGCTGCGCCATGCTCAACATGTTCTTCATGCCGCCCTTGGTGCGCATCTTCTTCATCATGCCCGCCATCTGCTGGTGCATCTTTAGCAGCTTGTTCACGTCCTGCACCGTGGTGCCGGAGCCGGCGGCGATGCGCTTGCGGCGCGAGGCGTTGAGCAGCGCAGGCTTTTCACGCTCGGCTTTCGTCATGGAGGAAATGATCGCCTCCTGACGTTTCAGGACATTGTCATCGAGGTTTGCCGCTTCCATGGCCTGCTTGGCCTTGCGGGCGCCGGGCAGCATGCCCATCAGGCCGCCAAGACCGCCCATCTGCTGCATCTGCCGCAGCTGATCAGCCAGATCGTTGAGGTCGAAGATGCCCTTGCGCATCTTCTCCGCCATCCGCTCGGCCTTTGCGGCGTCCATCTGCTCGGCAGCTTTTTCGACCAGCGAGACGATATCCCCCTGCCCGAGGATGCGGCCCGCGACGCGTTTCGCATCGAAGGCGTCGAGCCCGTCGAGCTTTTCGCCGACACCGAGGAACTTGATCGGCAGGCCGGTGACCGCACGCATGGAGAGCGCGGCCCCGCCGCGGCCATCACCATCCATCCGGGTCAGGACAAGGCCGGTCAGCGGCAAGCGCTCATGGAAACGCCGCGCGGTTTCGACCGCATCCTGGCCGGTCAGGGCATCTGCGACGAGCAACGTTTCCTGCGGCTGGGCGATCTCTGCGATCTCGGCCGCCTCGGTCATCATCTGTTCGTCGATACTGGTCCGGCCGGCGGTATCTAGGAAGAGAACGTCATAGCCGCCGATCTTCGCGGCATTCATGGCGCGCCGGGCGATGTCCGCCGGCAGCTGGCCCTGCACGATCGGCAGGGAGCTGACATTCTCGCCACACTGGCCTGCCAGAATTGCCAGCTGTTCCATGGCCGCCGGGCGGCGCACATCGAGCGAAGCGAGCAGGACTTTCTTGCGGCCCTTCTCCGACAGGCGCTTGGCCAGCTTGCCGGTCGTGGTGGTTTTACCGGAGCCCTGAAGGCCCGCCATCATGACGACGGCCGGCGGGCTGTCGACGCGCAGGCTGGTATCGGCGTCTTCGCCGCCCAACATGTCGACCAGACCGTCATAGACGATCTTGATAACCTGCTGGCCCGGCTTCACGGAGCGGATGACTTCCTCGCCTACGGCGCGGGTCTTCACCTTGGCGATGAAGTCCTTGACCACGGGCAGCGCGACGTCTGCTTCCAGCAGCGCAACACGGATTTCGCGCAGCGCTTCGGACACATCCTTCTCGGACAGCGCGCCGCGCCCCGTCAGGTTGTCGAAAATGCCGCCGAGCCGTTCGCTGAGGGCGTCAAACATCGCGTTACTCCTTATGCCGTCTGTCAGAACTGTCCTGACATGGGCACTCCATGGGTTCAACGCAAAGACCAAGAGCCCCGCTGAGCGACACTTCGCCGGGCGGGGGGCCTCGCTGTCCTCACGGGAACGGTCAAGGCGCGCTTCTGGATTTGCGCAGATTTGGCGCGGCTAAAGCACGCGAATGCCAGCGGCGTCAAGCTTTTAAGCCTGTTGCAACTCCCGCACCCGGTCCTGCAGCAGGGCGATTGCCGCTTTCGCCTCATCCCCGACCAGCGACAGGACGGCCATATCGGCCCATGTTCCGTTGGCCATGCGGAAATAGCTGCGCAGCGTGCCTTCGCGCTTGGCCCCGAACCGTTCGATGGAACGGATGGAGCGCTCATTGCTTTCCGGCGTCAGGATCTCGATCCGCCGCATACGCGAGGCATACGCACGCTGGATGGTGGCAAGTTGAACCGCCGGGACGATTGCGGTGCCGCGCATCTCGTCGACGATCCAGAGAGAAGCAATCCGCAACCGCCGGTGCGTGCGGGATATATCTGCATAGGCGACCACACCGGCAAAGGCGCCGTCCGACTTCCGCCAGATCGTGAACGGGATGTAGTCACCGGACTTTTTCAGCTCCAGCGTATGATCGAAATAGGAATGGAAATTGGTGCCGGTCGCGATCACCGGCATCCATTGCCACATGGCTTCGACCGCAGACGTGTTCATCAGAACGTCCCGGTCTGCTTCCGTCAGCACTTTCAGGCTGACCAGCTCGTTCTCAAAGCCCGGATCGTCCAGTTTCATGCCCTGACAGTCTCACGCTTGGGCATTTTGGCAAGGCTCCGGAATAGAAAAACCCGGCACTTCATCCAAATGTGATTTAAGCCGACCTGGAATCCGGACTCAGTTCGTGTCGGCCAGCTTCTGGCTGAGATAGGTGAATTCCAGAGCCGTCCGCTTGGCGCGCTCGGTCTGGTTGGCCGCCGCGGCATGTCCGCCATCGATGTTCTCGTAATAGAGGAATGGCAGGCCTGCCGCCTCGAACTTCTTCGCCATCTTGCGCGCATGGCCGGGGTGCACCCGGTCATCCTTCGTGGACGTCACAAAGAATGGCTCGGGATAGGGCTTTGACGCGTCGAAATTCTGGTAGGGCGAGATCGTCTCGAGGAAGGCCCGCTCTTCCGGCACTTCCGGAGACCCGTATTCATCGACCCAGGACGCCCCTGCCAGCAGGAGATGGTAGCGCAGCATGTCGAGCAGCGGGACCTGCACCACAACGGCATTCCAGAGATCCGGCCGCTGGTTCAGCATCACGCCCATCAGCAGGCCGCCATTGGAGCCGCCCATGATGCCGAGATGATCCGCGCTGGTCACGCCGGAGGCAATGAGATCCTCGCCCACGGCGATGAAGTCGTCATAGATGCGCTGGCGGTTCTGCTTCAGGCCGGCCTGGTGCCAGGCCGGGCCGAACTCGCCGCCGCCACGGATGTTCGCCAATACATAGGCCCCGCCCTGCTCCAGCCAGAGCCTGCCCGTCACGGGGCTGTAGGCCGGGTTCATCGACACCTGGAAACCGCCATAGGCATAGAGCAGCGTCGGCGTGGTCCCGTCCATCGGGATGTCTTTCCGCGCGACGAGGAAATACGGCACCTTCGTTCCATCCTTGGAAGTCGCGAAATGCTGCTCCACCTTCAGGCCTGCCGCATCGAACTTGGCCGGCACACTTTTCAGCAGGGCCGCCGCATCGCTCGCGGTATCGTATTCGAGCAGCGAGTCCGGGGTCAGGAAGTCTTCATAGTTCAGGAAGACGGTCTTTTCGTGCGGATTGGCAAAGGCGATGCTGGCCTGGCCTTCGCCCGGCAGCGCTACGCTCCAGGTCCGCCAGCCATCGCTGCCGGGTTCAGCCCGCATCACCTTGCCGACAGCCGTGTCGCTGACAGACAGCAGCATGGCGTCCCTGGCGATGGCAACACCTTCCAGCGCCTGCGCTTCGGAAGGCCGGTAAACGAGGGAGACTGCCGGCAGCGCCCGGGTCTCCATGAACGCGGCCACATCAAAGGCAACAAGATCGCCGGACCTGAACGCATCTGACTGGCGTTCCGGTGCCCAGTCTTCCTGCAGGGAGACGAGGAACTGGCCCCGGTAAATGCCTTCCGGAGACGATTTCATTGGAATCGGCCACCGGACCGCCGTGGTCTCCCCTTCCGGGAACCACCAATAGCTCGACGTGAAGAAGGTTTCCGCCTCCACAGCGCCCTGAAGCACCCTGCCGTCATCCAGTTCCAGCGTCATCGGCCAGACGCCGACATCCGTCACTTTGCCGCGGAAGACTTCCTCAGCGCTTTCCAGGGATGTGCCGCGCGCCCAGCGTTTGACGACGAAGGGGTAGCCCGACTCCGTCACCGTGCCTTCGCCCCAGTCGGTTGAGATCAGCACCGTATCCGGCCCGGCCCAGGCGAGGCCCTGTTTGGCTTCCGGTGTGACGAAGCCATCTTTCACGAAAGTCCTGGTCGCCAGATCGAATTCGCGCTGGATCACGGCATCCTTGCCGCCATCCGACAACGAGACCATGCACTTATAGGTCCCTGTGCCTTTCGGCTCGAAACAGTTCGCGCCCTTGTAGACCCAGTTCTTGCCTTCCGATTCCGCCAGCTGGTCGAAATCGACCACGGTTTCCCAATCCGGTTCATCGGTGCGGTAAGACGCGATGGATGCCCGGCGCCAAAGGCCGCGCACATTGGTGTCGTCTTGCCAGAAATTGTAGACATAGCCGGAGCGCACCACGCCATAGGCAATGCGCTCCTTGGAATTCAGTGCATCCAGCGCCGCCGCCTCAAAATCGGAATAACGGGGGTCCGCCTGAAGCTCGGCCAGCGTCCGCGCATTCTGCGCGCGAACCCAGGCGAGCGCGTCGTCCCCTTCAACTTCTTCGAGCCAGGGGTACGGATCCTCGCCCGGGAGAGACCCAGCAGGTTTCAGGGATTCTGTATCGGCCAATTTGCTCTCCGGAAATTGTGTCACTGCACATGTGGCGATCGCCAGTGCGACCAGACAAATGGAAATGCTGCGATTGAGCAACCCGCGGGATCCGCCAACTATTCGGCCCAGCGGCCAAGGCGTTCGAATTTCACCGATTCAACGATCAGCGCCCGGGACTTGTCCGGCACGACCGGGCGGATGCCGAGATAATCGACCCCCTGCTCGCCCTCAATGACCGGCACATCATATTCAAAGCTGTAATCCTGGAACTCGCGTTGCAGGTCGAACACCTGCCAGCCCGAATCACCGACCCGGCCGGCGGAATAATTTGCCTCCATCTGAAGGGCGCCCCGCGTATCCGCCGGGCGGGCCCGCACGGTGCACCGGACCGTAAAGCCGGAGAACTGCACTTCCATGTCCGCCGCCAGCCGGAAGTGGGGCCCAAGTTCGGGCGCTCTCTCGAGCGTATCCGCGTCCACCTCGATATAAAGTTGTTTGCGTCCTTTCGGCCCGTCAATCAGCCGGGTGGTGGCATCCCCGCCGGCGACGACCTTGTTCAGATAGGCCCCGGAAACGGTGATTTCGTTGTAGTTCTGGCCATCCCCGGTCACTGCGCCGGACGGCAGGCGGCCGACGCCCGGCATGATGGCGATGCCCACCATTCCGGCCGCAACAAGCAGGGCGAGAGGAAAGAATATCCTGTCCTTCATCGGGGCCTTTCTCACTCTGGTGCGTTCGTAACGCTGCAACCGCCGGTCGCCGCTGGTCAACTGGGCCTGCTCCTGTTAGCAGGTGCTCGTCGGTTCTGGCGAGCGGCATTCGCCGACGCATCTGCTACGGGGTTTGCGCCATATGTCAAAGTCAGCCTTGAAGCGCCGGGCGCGGGAAGCCCGTCACTGGCTGATGGACGCCTGTTTTCCCCTCTGGTCTGAACGCGGTGTCGGCGAGCACGGCCTGTTCCGCGAATCGCTGACGCTCGACCACCAGGCCGGAGACCAGAAAACGACCCGCGTCCGTGTTCAGGGGCGTCAGACTTATGTCTTCACCGAAGCCCTGCGGATGGGCTGGAAACCGGACACCGCCGCCGACCATATCGGTATGGGCCTGTCTACACTGGCAGGCCCGGCCCTGCGCAGCGACGGGCTCCCCGGATGCGTTCTGAATGCGGATGGTTCGGGTCTGGCCGACGATAGGGTCGACCTCTACGACATCGCCTTTGTCCTTTATGCTCTGGCTGAATCCGCCATCGCCCTCGACGGGGCGGAAGAGGCTCTGGCGGGCGCGGCGGCCATTCTCAAAACGGTCGATGCAAAACTGCGCGCCCCTGATGGCGGGTATTTCGAGCACATTCCCGGCATAGACCAGAATCGTCATCAGAATCCCCACATGCATTTCCTGGAAGCCTGCCTCGCCCTGCACCGGGCGAATCCGGAAGGCGGTCACCTGACCCGCGCGGGCGAGATCATCAGCCTGTTCGACCGGTTCCTGACCGCCGGACCGGGAGACCTGCTGGGCGAGCATTTCGCCCCGGGCTGGACCCAGCCGACCGGACGCGATGCAGAGATTGTCGAGCCCGGCCATCAGTTCGAATGGGTCTGGCTGCTGCATGCTTTCGCGAAGGCCAGCGGTACGCCGATCCCTCCCCGGGCGGAGACCCTTTACGTCTTTGCATGCTCTACGCTGGACGAAGAAGGCAGGGCCCTGCTGGAGGTGACCCGCGAAGGCGCGGTCGCCGACGGGTCGCGCCGTACCTGGCCACAGACCGAAGCCCTGAAGGCCCATCTCGCCATGTTCGAAGCGACTGGCGAGGAAAGCTTTGCCGCTGCTGCCTGCCGCAGTTTCGATGTGCTGATGGACGAACACCTGACCCCGGAAGGCGGCTGGATCGACAGGTACGACGCCACCGGCAAACCTGTCGCCCACATGATGCCAGCCTCGACAGGCTATCATGTCGTGCTGGCCATGGTGGAGCTGATGCGGATCATGGACGCTTGAATCGGCAGCGTTTTGCGCCGAAAAGGCCGCCAGACAGACATTCAGGACTATAAAAGGACCACTGATCGCGATGCCGAAGCTAGCTCTCGTCCGCCACGGACAATCCGCCTGGAACCTCGAAAACCGTTTCACCGGCTGGTGGGATGCCGACCTGACCGAAAAAGGCGAAGGCGAAGCCAAGAAGGCCGGCCAGTTGCTGAAAGGCGTCGACGCTGATTTCCGCGCCGCCTTCACCAGCTACCAGACCCGCGCCATCCGCACGCTTTGGCTGGCGCTGACGGAGATGGGACGCGCCTGGGTGCCGGTGGAAAAAGCCTGGCAGCTGAATGAGCGCCACTATGGCGGCCTGACCGGCCTCGACAAGTCGGAGACCGCCGCAAAGCATGGCGACGAACAGGTTCATGTCTGGCGCCGTTCATATGACGTGCCGCCGCCGCCGCTGGAAAAGGGCTCCACCTGGGACCTTTCCACCGATCCGCGCTACAAGGGCATCGACATTCCGGATACGGAAAGCCTGAAACTGACGCTGGACCGCGTGCTTCCTTATTGGGACGCTGAAATTGCCCCTGTGCTGAAGTCCGGCAAGGACGTCGTCATCGCTGCACACGGCAACTCCCTGCGCGCGCTCGTGAAGCACCTGTTCAACGTGCCCGACGACAAGATCACGTCCGTCGAGATCCCGACGGGCAATCCGCTGCTGATCGATCTGGACGATAGTCTGAAGCCGGTCGCCGTGCGCTATCTCGATGCAGACCGCGCCCAGGCGCTGCCGGACCTGCCGTGAGCAAACGGCGCGACCAGCGCATGATGGGGCGGGCGCTTGCGCTCGCCCGTCTCAATCAGGGCCTGACCGGCGTGAACCCGTCCGTCGGCTGCGTAATCCTCGATTCCCATGGTCACATTGTCGGGGACGGCGTGACCGGACGGGGCGGCCGGCCCCATGCGGAAGAGATTGCGCTGGAAGAGGCCGGAGAAGCCGCGCGCGGCGGTACCGCCTATGTCACGCTGGAACCCTGCCGCGAACGCTCGGCAGGCGGCAAGTCCTGCTCTGTGAAACTCGAAGAGGCGGGCGTAGCCCGTGTGGTCTGTTCTGTGCTGGACCCGCACCCGGTCGCCAATGGGGGCATCCTGCGCCTGCGCCGGGCAGGCATTCAGGTGGATGTCGGCCCCGGCCGCCACGCAGCCGAAGGCCTCTACCGCGCTTTTTTTGCGAGTGTCGGTTAGCCCGGGAACGGCCCTGCAAAATCGATGATCTTCTGATAGAAGGCCTTCGAGTCCCGCTGGAAAGCCGCCTTGTTGAACTGCGCTTCGTAGGAGGCGCGTCCGCCAGCGACGATCTTCGCGGCGAACTCCTCGTCCGTGATCACTTTGCTGAGCGCATTCGCCAGCGCACCGACATCGTTCTTGGGAATCAGAACGCCGTTCTCGCCGTCCTTCACATAGGCCGCAGGTCCGACGGCATCGGCGGCGACCAGCGGGCGTGACGCCGCCCAGGCATCCACCGTGACGGTTCCGAACGGTTCGTAGCGCGACGGAAAGGCCACCACGTCGCAAGCCGCGAGCAGCGCACCGCGATCGTTCCGCCAGCCGAGGAAGCGGACGCGATCGTCAAGGTTCAGCCGCTTGCAATGCGCGCGCAGTTCTGCCTCCAGCGGGCCCTCCCCCGCGATCCAGACATAGAGGCCCGGCACTTTGGCGGTGGCGTCGAGCAACGTGTCGAGGCCTTTCTTCTCGTGCAGGCGGGCAAGCGCCAGGGCGACCGGCGCATCTTCGGGCGTGTCGAGGCTTGCCCGGTCAACCGGGTCGGCACCCTCAAAGTCTGCATAGGTGTGGATGATGCCGGACCGGTCCTCGCTGACCCCCTGTTCGCGGATATGCCGCAACAGGTCGATCGTCAGACCGACATGCCATTCGCAATTCACGAAGCGGGCAAGCTTGTAATAGCCGCCATACCAGCCGATCGAACGGTTGCGGTATTCCTTCGGTGCAAACTGCCCCGCGCGGCCCATCCAGTATTCGATAACATCCGGTTTGAATGTCTTGATCGCCTCACCCAGCACACGGCGCGTGGGAAACGGCCAAGCATTGTTGAACGGCGCCACATCGACGCCGATTCCGGCCTCACGGAATTTTTGTACGCGGAACTGATTGTCCGGCCGCGTCACGACGTGTTGGGTAAGACCGGCTTCGGCCAGAGCCAGAACCGATTCCAGCATGATATTTTCCGCGCCCCCCTCCGGGGCACCGGCCATCACGTGCATCACGCGCATCGGCCTCTCCTTCATGTCAGGTCAGGATATCTGGTGACGCGCATAGCCATTTACAGGCGCGGCGGCAAACACTGGTTGGCAGTGGGGGCTGAAATGCCTAAGCAGGGGCCGAGCCGAGACAGGAACCAAAGCCATGTCAGCCTATCGCCTCTTCGGCGCCGAAACCTCACCCTACTCACTGAAAGTGCGTGCCTTTCTGCGGTACAAGGGAGTCGAGTTCGAATGGATCACCCGGTCCCGCGACACGGAAACCGATTTCCGCGCACTGGCGCGTATCGCGACCGTGCCGCTACTGGTCGCACCTGATCGTCGGGTGAGCCAGGAATCGACCCGCATGCTGTTGGCGCTCGAAGCGGCGCAGCCGGAGCCGTCGGCCACGCCTGAGGATCCCGCCCTTGCAGCCCTGTCGCTGATCCTCGAAGACTATGGCGACGAGTGGCTGAACAAGTGCATGTTCCAGCAGCGCTGGGGCAACAAGCCGGACCGCGACCAGGCGGGCCTGCGCGCCTTGGTGCAGTTGTCGGGCGGCAAGCGCCCGCGTGCCTGGAAGAAGCCGTCGGTCCAGATTGCCGAGCGCATGGCCGACCGCCTGCCGCTGGTCGGTGCTTCGATTGAGAACCAGCCGGTGCTGGATGCGTCCTGGCGCCGCTTTGCGGAATTGCTGAATGCGCACCTGAAGCAGCATCTTTTCATTTTCGGGGGCCGTCCGGCCTTTGCCGATTTCAGCCTCGCCGCCCAGTTCCAGCAAATGCTGCTGGACCCGACCCCGGCAGAATGGCTGAAGGATCGCGCACCGTTCATCACGGCCTGGTGCGAAAACATGGATGACCCGAAAGCCGGTGGTCCGTTTGCGGACATAGCCGCACTTCAGCCGACGCTTACACCGCTGTTCGCGGAAGAAGTCAGCAAGACCTATCTGCCTTGGACGAAGGCGAACGCCGACGCCGTGCGCGCAGGCGAAGACAAGGTCTCCGTTGACCTCGAGGCCGGCACCTTTGTGCAATCGGCCCAGAAGCACGCTGCCGAAGCCTTCAATGCGGTCGACCGTCATGTCAGCCGCACACTGAAGGAATCGCTCGCGCTGGAAGATTTCCTCAGCGCCGCCAATTGCCTTCAGGTATTCCGCCATGCGGAGAAAGTGGCCAACGCCGGCGCCTGATGGTTCAGTTTAAAAGATAACGGCGCGCCCCGGTCAGGAGCGCGCCGAATCGTGTCTCAATCGGACAGGACCGGACTTAGGCTGCGTCAGCCTTTTTCTTACCGATCAGTTTCGGCTCCGGTGCTTCGGAGGTTCCGATCTCGATCTTGCGAGGCTTTTTCTCTTCCGGAAGTTCACGGACGAGATCAATTTTCAGGACGCCATGGTCCAGTTGAGCGCCGGTCACGAGAATGTGATCGGCTAGCTGGAAGCGGCGGATGAAGCTGCGCTGGGCAATGCCGCGGTGCAGATAGTCCCTGCCGCTGGCGTCTTCGGTTTCGGTTTTCTTGCCGGCAACGGTCAGCAGGCCTTCCTTCGCCTCGATCTCGAGATCGTCCTGCGTAAAACCGGCAACGGCAATCTCGATGGCGAAGGCGTTTTCGTCGACTCGCTCGATATTATAAGGGGGATAGCCCTGCGAACCATCCAAGCGCGCGGCCTGATCGATCATGTTTGCCATGCGGTCAAAGCCTACCATGGTGCGGTAAAGGGGGGTCAGATCTATATTCGACATGTGTTCAGTCCTCTGTCTCAAAGCAACTGGGAACACCCTGATCGGGGGGTTCCGTCTGGGGTTCGGACTTCGCAAACACCCGGCCCGAATGATGGCACCGGCACGAAACCCGGCCACGGCCCGCGTCGCAGCACCGTGACAAAGGTACATGTGGGTGCCTAAAAGGGCGGTTCAAGAGGTCCCATCGACGGAGAAACACAGATGAAAACCGCCGTATCCACTACCCTCCTTTCCCTGGCGCTGCTCGCCGGCTGCTCCCCTGCTCCGGCAGACAGCCCGGAAGCCGTTGCCGAACTCGATACCGCAGCCGCAGAGACGCCCACGCCTGAAAGCGCGCTGGAAGCCGCCATCGCCAGCGATGTGCGCTCGCCCGAGGAAAAAGCCCGCGACGTGTGGCGCCATCCGAAGGAAACGCTGGAATTCCTGGGCGTGGAAGCCGATGACACCGTCGTGGAAATCTGGCCGGGCGGCGGTTGGTACACCAACATCCTCGCACCCTACCTGGCCTCCGGCGGCGGCAAGCTGGTCGCTGTCCTGTTCTCGCCTGAAGGTATTGATGACGCCGAGCGTGTTGCCCGGATCGAGACGAACAATGAAAACTTCAAATCGAACTATACCGACCCGAAGTTCGGCACGATCACCTATTCCGGCTTCTCGGCAAACAGCGGCCCGTTGACCGAGCCCGGCACCGCGGACGTCGTGCTCACCTTCCGCAACATCCATAACTGGATGGCTGGCGGCTACGAACAGAAATTCTTCAACGACGCCTATGCGGCCCTCAAGCCCGGCGGCATTCTCGGCGTGGTCGAGCACCGCCTGCCGTCAACGGCCGTGCAGGACCCGAAAGCCCCGAGCGGCTATGTCCACGAAGACTATGTGCGCACGCTAGCGGCCAATGCCGGTTTCCAGTTCGACGGATCCTCCGAGATCAACGCAAACCCGGCTGACACCGCAGACCATCCTTACGGTGTCTGGACGCTTCCGCCGGTCAGCAACCAGCCGGACGAAGGCGAAGAAGCCCCCGAAGGCTGGGACCCGGAAGCCTACAAGGCCATCGGCGAAAGCGACCGCATGACGCTGAAATTCATCAAGCCGGCGGAGTAGTCCGTCTCCAGAATTACCCCTGCCCCGCCGGCCAGTCCGGCGGGGTCTTTCTTTTTGGTTCCGACATGACACTCAAGACCCTGTTCCCCACCTTCGTGAAAGAGGCAGCCCTCGGCACAGAAGCACTGCGCACCGAACTCGAAGCCGTCTGCTGGCTGCTGGAAGACGAGGACACAGCCGGCAACGACTGGTGCGACGAACAGGGTTATGACGGCTACACGTCCTACGCGTCGCTGGATGACCTGCCAGAACGCTTCCCAGAGTTCGCTGCACTGAAAGACCTGCTCGACCAGAAGGCTGGAGAATTTGCCCGTGAGCTGCACTGGGACATGAACGGCTTCCATCTGGAACTGGATGCGCTCTGGGTGAACATTCTCGGCGAAGGCGGCAGCCATTCCGGCCATATCCATCCGGGCAGCGTCATTTCCGGCACCTATTATGTCGCCGTGCCCGACGGCGCCGGCACGCTGAAGATGGAAGACCCGCGCCTCACCTTCATGATGGGCGCGCCTCAGCCAGCAGACGACGCGCCGGAAACCGCGCGCCGTTTCGTCTATCTGGAACCCAAGGAAGGCCACGCGCTTTTCTGGGAATCCTGGCTGCGCCATGAAGTCATGCCGAACCGGGCCGAAGAGCCGCGTGTGTCGATCAGCTTCAACTATGCCCTGATCCGAAACTGAGGAAGTTCCGCCCATGATCATCGTCACCGGCAGTGTCCGCACCCAGCCCGAGACAGCGACAGAGCTCCTTGCCTTGTGCCTTGAACACTGCGCCCGCTCGCGCGCCGAAGACGGCTGCATCGCCCACAATGTTCACGCCGATTGCGATGATCCTGCCCGTCTGGTCTTCGTAGAATACTGGCGCGACATGGGTGCGCTGAAAGCCCATTTCGCGCTGAAAGAGAGCCGCAATTTCGTCAAAGCCGCCCGCCGCCTGTCTGCTGGTGGAACGCCCATGCGGATCTTCAAGGCGGAAGAAGTAAAGGCAGAGGGCTAAGACATTAGTCGTCTGCGGCAACGCCGCCCTTGACGTTCAGGTCTCAAAAGGCCATCGCCACGCGAACTCTCACTTCCTCCCTAAGCGAGCGCAGACAATGGACCTTTCAAAGATCAGCGCGGGCCAGAACCCGCCGGATGACCTCAACGTTCTGATCGAAGTGCCCCTCGGCGGCGACCCGATCAAATACGAGATCGACAAGGATTCCGGCGCCATGTTCGTCGACCGCTATCTCTACACCGAGATGCGCTATCCCTGTAATTACGGCTTCGTCCCGCATACGATGAGCCTCGATGGCGACCCGATCGATGTCATGGTCGTTGGCAACCGCCCGCTGGTGCCGGGCTCCGTCGTGCGCGCCCGCCCGGTCGGCGTTCTCATGATGACGGACGACAAGGGCCCGGATGAGAAGATCCTCGCCGTGCCGCACCCGAAGCTGACGGCCTACTACGACAAGATCGCGACCTATCACGATCTGCCGCAGACGCTTTGTGACAAGATCGCTCACTTCTTCACGCACTACAAAGATCTCGAACAGGGCAAATGGACCCGGATCGAGGGCTGGTATGGCATCGAGAAGGCCCGTGAGCTGATCGATGCCGCCGTAAAGCGCGGCACCGAGAGCTGATCCTCTAACCCTGACGGGGGCCTGAATGGACCTTTCGGTCTGGATTGCCCTGGTTGCCCTGTTCATTGCAGGCGGCCTGACCCCCGGCCCGGCTGTCATGCTGGTGATGAGCACCTCGCTGCGCTATCGCGCGCCGACGGCGCTCATCCCGGCCCTCGGCGTTGCCGCTGCAAACCTGATCTGGATTTCGCTGGCCGCCGGCGGCATCGCAGCCTTTGCGGCGCAATTCCCGGTATTGCTCAACGGGCTGAAGATCGCCGGGATCTGCTTTATCGCCTGGCTCGCCTGGTCTCTGGCCATGGCGGACCCGTCGAGCCCCCATGCCAGCGCGAAGGACGCCCCGCCGCGCGGAAAGCTGTTCGCCCGCGGCGTCGGCCTGCAGGTGCTGAACCCCAACGCGCTGGTCTTTTTCGGCCTGCTCTTGCCGTCCTATTTCGACATGACCCACCCGGTCGTACCGCAGACGCTGATCATGATGGCCACGATCACCGTGTGTGAAATGACCGGTCTGACGCTCTATGCCTGGTTGGCGGACGGCATGAACCACCATTTCGAATCGCCCGCCTTTACCCGCTGGTTCAATCGCGGGGCGGCGCTCGCCATGCTGGCATCAGCCATTTTTGCTTCAGTTTCGACGTTTACGCCGCACACTTAGCGGTCGACCACCTCGAACCGGCCGGTTTTCGTATTCCGCCAGTGCAATTCGCCATGTTTGATCGCAAACCAGGCGCCGTGCAGTTCCAGCTCGCCTGCGCTGACGGCTTTTTCCACGAAGGGGAAGCTCATCAGATTCTTGAGGGAGGTTTCGATCCCTTCTAGTTCCAGCGAGAATTGCGGATTGATCGACCCGGATTCGAGCACCCGGTGGCGCGCCTCATCGAGCAGCGAGACCCACGGGGTCACGAATTCGCCGATCAGCGGGTTGTCTCCACCGGCAAGTGACGCCTGCACACCGCCGCAGCCGCCATGCCCCATCACTACGATGTGTTGTACCTTCAACACGTTCACCGCATATTCGAGCGCCGAGCTGACGCCGTGCAGCTTTCCGTCCGGCATGTAGGGCGGCACGAGATTGGCGACGTTTCGCACAACAAACAGCTGGCCGGGCGCCGCAGAAAAGATGTCAGAAGGCTCCGCGCGGCTGTCCGCGCAGGCGATCAGCATGATGGCCGGGCTCTGGCCCTCGCCCAGTTCGCGATAGAGGGCCGCTTGTTCAGAATAGACTCCGCCGCGGAAGCGTCTGTAGCCTTCAATTAGCTCTTCAATCGATTTCATGATCTCAATCCAGTTTCCAAGCCTGTTCCTGCCGGCGCTCCTCTATTGCATACTGCAGAAGTCGCCAATGTGAATCGGACATTGTTTACGTGTTTGGCCTAGTTTCAGGAACGAGGCCCCCGCAGTAACGCCGCAAGTGCCGCCTAGTTCCGCAAGGGAGACCATTCGAATGTCGACAGACGCCAGCGTGAAGAAGACTTCCCGCAAAGGCCCTTCGCGCAGCGAGGAGTCCCGCGCCGCCATCCTTGAAGCCACCCGTGCCGAACTGGCCGAAAGCGGCTGGCGGACTTTCAGCGTGGATGCCGTGGCCAAGCGGGCAAGCGCCTCGAAGCAGACGATCTATCGCTGGTGGCCGTCCATCGGCGCCATGTGCGTGGATGCGGCGCTGGCGCTGGTTCCGGACAGCCCCGATGGCGGACGCGATCCGCAGGAACGTATCGCCACGCTGATTGTCCCGCTAGAAGCGGCGGCCCGTACCGGAAATGGCCATGCAGTGCTGCGCGGCGCGCTGATGGCGGCGGCGGACGACCAGCATGCCGGCGAGGCCTGGCGCGCCTGGATGAGCCGCGACATCCGCCAGCCGATGCGAATGGTCCTTGCCGAACTGGCGGCAAAACGTGTGATCCGGCGCGATTTCGACCTGGATGAAGTGATCGAACAGCTCCTCGGGCCGCTCTGGCACCGGATCTGTGTGCTCCGCGCCCCGGTGAAAGAGGGCTACAGCGTGCAGCAGGCCCGATACGCCCTGCGCGTCTATTCGACGATCTGACACGTCAAAACCGGCTGAATCGCCTCCCTTCCGGACAGGCTTAATCCCTTCCTGCACGAATCTTGCAGCGGGTTTCCCCAAACAGGGAGGAGCCCCCCATGCACGCCGGACGGATTGCTTGGATCGATCACGTAAAAGGCCTTGGTATCATCCTCGTGGTGATGTCGGTCGCCGCGCTCGGTTTTGGCGCGCCCGAAGGGGGATCCAACTGGATGCTGGGTGTTGCGGCATGGGCAGATCCGTTCGTCGTTCCGGCTTTTTTCCTGATTGCGGGCCTGTTCCTGCACCGCTCCCTTTTCGGATCGGCCCCGGCCTATTTTGACCGCAAGCTGCTGCGCCTCGTCTATTTCTTCACCCTTTGGCTAGCCATTGAGACGGTGATCCTGAACGCGGGCGCCTTCACCCGCGGCCCGGCGGAACTTGCGCGCATCTACCTTTCCGGCTGGATCGCGCCGCACAGCCCGCTCTGGTTCCTGCAGCAGCTTGCTCTCTTCTATCTCGTCACGCGTACCATCCGGCGGCTGAAAGCCCCGCGCGTGCTCGCCGCAGGGGCCTTGTTGCAGATGCTGGCCGCAGCGGGCCTGTTCCAGACCGGCTGGTCCGTGGCCGATCATTTTGCCAGTAATTACATCTTCTTCTACACTGGCTATGCCGGGGCATCGCTGGTCTTTTCCTTTGCGCAGAGCGCGACCACGCGCTGGCGGGACATTGGCTGGGCCCTCGGCATCTGGGCTGGTGTGCACACAGCCTTTGTCGCCATGGGGATTGCCGGCCTGCCGATCGTCTCGCTGATCCTTGGCTTTGCCGGCAGCTTTGCCCTGATCGGTATGGGCGTTCTTCTTTCAACGCTGCCCGCCGCACACTTTATCGGCGATGCGGGCCGCCAGTCCATGGCCATCTATCTCGGCTTCTTCATTCCGCTTCAGGCGGTGGTGACTCTGGTGCAGGCAAGCGGCATCTTCGCGGATGCCGGGGCGGCCAGCCTCGCGGTTGCCGCCGCCGCGCTGATGATCGCGCTCGGCATGCATCGTCTGGCGATGGAGACGCCGCTGCGGATGCTATATGTCCGCCCCCGGATTTTCAGGCTGAAGCGCTCTCAGACCTCGCAGCGCGGCACCTTGCTGGTTTCACCGACGCAGCCAGATGCTTGACAATTGGCGCCTAGCGCCCGCGGTTCCACACCATGAGCGGATCGAAGGCGCCGGTTTCGGCCGCCTTCTGGAGCTGCGCGATCTGCTCCGACACCGGGTTTGCCCCGCTCGCCTTGGCCTGCGCACCATAAAGTGCTTCATCAAGACGGCAGATCTGTTCGAACAATGCCTCTGACCGGTCCACCAGTTCCAGGAAGCGCACCGGCAGGCCCCTGCCCTCCTGCGCCTTCACGTCGAGCGGTGGATCCTCTCTCCGTATGCGGTATTTCTTGGCAGCAGCGTCGTCTCGTTTCATCTCGCCGTCGCGCACAGCCTTCTGCATGACCAGCCAGCTCGCCGCCTGCATCAGGCGCGTCGTCAGCTCCATGCTCCAGGCGGCATAAGTCAGTCCCGGCTCACGATCCAGCGTCTTGGCATGTTCGCGGCCCGGCCCGTCCAGATAGGTGGCGGTTTCCTCGACCAGCGCCATACCGCGCGTGAAGACGGTATCGAACAGCTTGCCGCCGGTGAACCCGTCCGACATGCTCATGCCTTCGTCCTGCGACTGTTCCGCTGCCATAAATCTGTCCCTGACGCTCTGGACACCAACACGTGCTTTACCATGGCGACGTTTATGTCCGCTTAATCCCCGCCGCCACCAAACAACGCATCGGCTGCTGATTTCTGGGCGCGTTTCTTCTCGATTTCCCGTTCGCAGGCGGCAATGCCGTCTTTCAACTGCACAATGCGCGCTTCCAGCTCGTCCACAGACATCTGCTCCAGCGTCTGCGGTGTGTTCACGAGGATTGGCTCTTCATCCGAAATTGCCATCATCGCCTCCCGATCGGTCTCTTGGGGTTCATCAAAGCAGAAACTGCCCTTACATGCGACTCCTCAACACGGGAGTCATGCACATGGGCGAGACGATGAAAGCCGTCGAAATCGAAAAGGACGGGCCGCTTTACCTCGCGGACCTGCCAAAGCCGGAACCGGGCGAAAACGAGGTTCTGGTAAAGACGGCCTTTTCCGGCCTGAACCGCGCGGATCTCGTCCAGAGAGCCGGCGCCTATCCCCCGCCGCCTGGTGCCTCGACCATCCTCGGCCTGGAAATCTCCGGCACGGTCGAAGCTGTCGGCAGCGGTGTTACGCGCTGGAAAGCGGGCGACAAGGTCTGCGGTCTTCTGGCTGGCGGCGGCTATGCCGAATATGTCGCCGTCGATGAGGGCTCCCTCTTCCCGGTGCCGGAGGGCATGAGCCTCGACCAGGCCGCATGCCTGCCGGAAGCGATGATGACGGTCTGGGCCAATGTGTTCGACCGTGTCGGCCTGAAGGCCGGGGAGAATTTTCTATGCCATGGCGGCACATCCGGCATCGGCGTGATGGCCATCCAGATGGCAAAGGCGGCAGGCGCCGCGAAGATCTTCGCCACGGCCGGGACGGACGAGAAATGCCAGTTGGCCACCAGCCTCGGCGCGACCCGCGCGATCAACTACAAGACCGAGGATTTCGCCGAGATCGTCAAAGCCGAAGGCGGATCCGACGTCACGCTCGACATGGTCGGCGGCGATTACATCCAGAAGAACATATCCGCGGCCAATCCGGACGGGCGGATCATCAACATCGCTTACCAGAACGGCTTCCAGGCGAACGTCAATTTCGCCCCGGTCCTGATGAAGCGCCTGACGCTGGCGGCCACGACACTGCGGGCCCGGCCTCTGCCGGAGAAAAAGCGTATCCGCGACGCGGTCGAAGCCGATTTCTGGCCGCACATAGCCAGCGGTGCGATCATTCCGGTACTGCAGAAAGTCTTCCCCGCCGCAGACGCCGAACAGGCCCACCAGCTGATGGCCTCCGGCACCCATTCCGGGAAAATCCTGCTGTCCTGGTAAAAAAGGCCAAATTTACAGACCCCTGTGGCTGATGCCTTTCCAATACAGGGCAGCTGTACTATAGAAACGGGCAAGGTTCAGCACGCGCCTGACCTCAACCGCCCGGCACGACGTGCCGGGCGGCTGCATTTCAGGCGGCGTAAAAACAACAGGGAGAGCCTCATGTCCGAAGTCCTCATGCCGAAGGCCACCGCCGTCTGGCTGCTCGACAATACCAGCCTCACCTTTGCCCAGATCGCGGATTTCTGCGGCCTGCATCACCTTGAAGTCAAAGGCATCGCCGATGGCGACGTGGCCGAGAACATGCGCGGCGTCGACCCGATCGCCGGCGGCATACTCTCGCGCGAGGAAATCCAGCGCGGCGAGAATGACGAGAGCTACCGCCTGAAAGTGGCCGAGTCGAAAATCGCCCACATCCCGCAGCCGAAGCGCAAGGGCAGCCGCTACACCCCGGTCATCCGCCGCCAAGACAAGCCGGACGCCGTGGCATGGTTCATCCGCAACCACCCGGAAGTCTCCGACGCGCAGATCTCCAAGCTGATCGGCACCACCAAGTCGACGATCAACAATGTACGCGACAAGAGCCACTGGAACTCGCCGAACATCCGCCCAGTCGACCCGGTGACGCTCGGCCTCTGCACCCAGATCGAGCTCGATGAAGTGATCGCGAAATCGGCCGAAAAGCGCCGCAAGATGGAAGCCGAGAAAGCCCTGCGCAGCGAGGGCCCGGGCCTCGCCCCGGCCCAGGACGATCCGGACGCCTACGACACGTCGGAAGAAGACGCCGCGAAAAAAGACGTCTCCGCCGACGACGTGTTCCGCGACTTCAGCTGATCCGGGCATACCCGTCCAAAAAGAAAGCCGGCGCTCTTCGGGTGCCGGCTTTTTTCATGTCCGCCTGAGTCTGCGATAATCCGGATAAGTCCGATATAGTCATGACGCGGTCCGGTTTAGTCCGGCAATGCACATGCGTGATCCGCGCTAAGTCTGCCTCAGGAACACATACCAGGCACCCGACCCGCCATGTCGCGGATGCGCTTCGGAATATCCGGACACGAGCGCCCGCGCCGCAGGCATCTCCAGCCAGCGCAGGAAGTTGCGGCGCAGGACGCCCTCCCCGCCTTTCCCCTTGCCTGTAATAACCAGCACACAGCGCGCGCCTTCCGCCTGTTTCCGGGCGAGGAATTCCGGCAACGCCGCATCGGCACTGATTTGGGTATGACCATGCAGATCGAACCGGCCAGCCAGTTCCAGCTTTCCCCGGCGCACGCGCTTCTCGTTAGCCCGGTTCTGCGGCACCGCTGGAGATTTTACCGCTTTCGGCATGGGCTTTTCCGGCGGTGCGGGTGGCGGTTTCGCCTTGCCATGGCGCAGCACCGGCTCGCCATGCTCCAGCGCGTCGATGAAGGTTTCAATATCTTCCGTCTTCGGACCGATCGGCTTCACCGTCCGCGCAACGCGGGCCCAGGCGCGGGCTTCATCAGGGGTCAGGCGACGGTGGCTCATGCCCGCCCCTTACGGCGCCGGCGGGATCATGTCGAGGCTGGCATAGCCTTCGGTCCGCATCCGCTGCGCCACGGCACGCGGCAGGAAAACCCAAAGGCGCCCTGGCGCATTCATCGTTCCGGCGCGGTCTCCCGCTTCGGTGCCCGTGCCGAAATAGATGTCGCCGCGCACGGCGCCCTTGATCGCGCCGCCGGTATCCTGCGCCACCAGCATGCCAGACCAGCCCCCGCCGAGGCCCGGCGCAGTGGTCTGCACAAACATGGGCACGCCAAGTGGATGAAGGCTCGTATCGACAGCCATCGAGCCAAGCGGTGTCAGCGGAACACCTTCCGCGCCGACGGGCCCTAAAGCAGGGTCGCCTTCCGCTTCAGCCCTGAAGAACACAAAGCGCGGATTCTGGTTCATCGCCGTTCGCGTCTCCGCCGGCCCGGCCCGGTTCATCCAGGCACGGATGCCCTGCATGCTGGCCTCCCCGCTGGAGATGCGTCCGGTACGGATCAACCAGTTGGCGGTCGATTTGAACTTGTGCCCATTATGCGCCGCATAGACCGCGCGCATAGTCGTGCCATCCGGGAAGGTCAGCCGACCGGAGCCCTGGATCTGGAGGAAGAACACATCGGCCGGATGGGCATAGGCAATTGCCTGAACACCCGACGTCGTGATCTGGGCCCGCGAGGGATAGGGCCGCGTTGTGCCGTTCGGCAGGCGCTGCAACGGCTTGCCATTGTTCGGAATGAGGTCAGACGGCAAGGCCGGGACGGGTTCGGTGAAGGGCGGTGTCGGCGTCCGGCGCGCCTCATAGGTCGGTTCGAAATAACCTGTGAACTTGCGCGCGCCATCCGGCGGGATGATTTCGATCGGTACAAAGACCTGTTCGATCAGGGCGCGGGCTTCATCGTCGCTGCGGGCCGCGGAGAGGGCGCCGCAAGGCTCGGCCCAATCTTCCACCCGCCCAGCCCAAGGTGCAGCATCGGAAAGATAAGCTGTGATCTCCAGGCCGGAAAACTTTTCGCACGAGCGTTTGAACGCGCTGACTGCCGCTTCGAGTCTGGCAGCAGGCCAGTCAGGCAGGTCGGAAAAAGCAGCAGGCGTTTCCCATGCCGGAAGCTGCGGAGGTGCGGCCGGCAGTGGCGCTTCAGGCGCCGGAGGCGTGATCACCTTGATCGGTGCAGGCTGGGTCTGACAGGCGGCCAGCAGGATCAGGAGGATAAACGAACGGAAACGCAGCCACATGCACGCTTTATGGCGTGCTTCCGGCTGAAGTGTCACCCGGAAATGTTGTGCCGGCGGGCCCTAGTTGGCGACTTCGACGTCGTCCAGAATCCAGTTTGGATCATCTGCCCGGACATTGCGCATGAAGGTCCAGATTTCCTTCGCAGTACGCACCATTTCACCATCGCCCAGTTCGGCTTCGTAGCGAACCGCAACCCGCGCGATGTCCCCGTCCAGTTCTGCGCTTTCGATCTCCGCCTTGCGGATGCGCAGCAGCTCAAAGCCCGGCTGGTCCGGCGTCCGTTCGGAAATGGCCGCATCCCAGGCTTCGTAAACATCGTCGTCCAGCATGGGGCGGAGCTTGTCACGATCGCCGCGTGCAAAGGCCGAAACGATGATTTCATACGCTGCGCGAGCGCCTCTCATGAATGCAGGTGTGCTGAAGCTGCGATCGACATTGTAGATTTCTTCGAGTCCGCCTGCAGCCGGACCGGTGAATATCGGCTTATCTGCATGGGCCATTGCATCATCGCGGGTTTTCGCCTGGTTGGGCGCTTCATCGCCAGCAGTTGCCGGGGACGGCCGCTTCACGGGATTGTCATTGTCGCCCTTGCCGAGCGCAAAATACAGGCGCGACAGGACAAACAGCGCAACTGCTGCCAGGATCATGACTTGCATCACGGGGTCCATTGGTGGTGGCGTGTCCTTGCATTCGTGTTCACTCAACCCCCAAGATAGGGCCGACAGGCTGGAAGTGCCAGTGATCATTGCGCGTTAAGGGGCCGCATGCTAGCGCCCGCCCGGTAGAGTTGGGAGGTAGACATGACTGATACAAGTGCGCCGCAAGCACCAAACCAAGGCCAGAACGGCGCGACCCCGGCGGGTCTGCGCGTGCTCGGCCAGTATGTGAAGGACCTGTCCTTCGAGAATCCGGGGCATCCAGCGGTGCAGTCCCAGCCGAATATCGATCTTGGCATCGATGTCGGCGCAACCCCGCATGCCGATGGAAACGGGCTTTACGAAGTCTCGCTGAAATTGTCGGCCAAAGCTGTCGCAGACGGCACGGTGCTTTTCATCACCGAGCTCGACTATGCCGGCCTGTTCCAGCTTCAGAACGTGCCGCAGGCCCAGCTTGAGCCGCTGCTGCTGATCGAATGCCCGCGGCTGCTGTTCCCGTTTGCCCGCCGCATCGTGGCAGAGATCACGCGCGAAGGCGGTTTCCCGCCCCTGCTGATCGATCCCGTCGATTTCGTGCAGCTTTATCAGCAGCAATACCGCCGCGCGCAGGAAGCCGCCGCCGCTTCAGGCCAGGCGCCGCCTGCTCAGGACGCGTAACGCTTCCAGAAAGCTTCATCGCCAAGGTCGCTCACGAACGCCTCGTGGGCGGCTTTTTCATCCTCGGTCAGCCGGGATGCGAGCGATTTGGGACGCTGGCGCGCAGGCTGGAACTCTTCCACGATTTCGGTTTCGACGACGGCCTCAAACGAAAACGCCCGGGCCCGTCCGCCCATGAGCTCCAGGTACACCGCCGCGAGCAGCTGGCTGTCCAGCAGAGCCCCGTGGAATGTCCGGCTTTCCAGCGAGATGTCGAAGCGCTTGCAAAGCGCGTCGAGGCTGGCGGGTGCGCCGGGGAACTTACGGCGAGCCATCGCCGCCGTGTCCACCCATCGGTCATCCGGAATCGGGTCCCGCCCGCACCGGCCCAGTTCCATGTTCAGGAATGACCGGTCAAATCCGGCATTGTGAGCAACCAGCGTGGCGTCGCCGATGAACGCCAGAAACGCATCGATCACTTCCGGCGCCTCAAACGGCGGCGCATCCTTGAGGTCATCATCGGTGATGCCGGTGATGCGAACCGTATCCGCGGACACTTCCCGGCCCGGATTGATCAGCGTCCGGAAAGTGCGGCCCGACGGGATGTGGTTGATCATCTCGACAGCGCCGAGCTCGATGATCCTGTCGCCCTCATTGGGGTTGAGGCCCGTGGTCTCGGTATCGAAAGCAATCTCGCGGATCTGACTCATGCATTGTCCCCTGCGGCCTTGCGATTCATCAGGGCTACTATGGCGCGAACATGATCGCGTGCAAACTCGAACCCATGCGCTGTCGACAGGATAAAATCCGCTTTGGCGCGCTTTTCGGCATCCGGCACCTGGCGCTTCAGAATGGCTTCGAAGGTTTCTTCCGTGACGCCCGGACGGGAAAGAACGCGTTCGCGCTGCACTTCCGGCGGCGCTGAAACGACGAGTACATAGTCGCAATAGCCTGACCCGCCGGTCTCGTAGAGCAGCGGAATATCCAGGACCGCAAAGGCCGCACCCGATTTCCGGGCGGCTTCCCGGAAATCCTGCTGCGCGGCGCCGGCAAGCGGATGGACGATGCTTTCCAGCCGTTTCATCGCCGCAGAATCGTTCAGTACGCGTTCGCGCAGCAAAGTGCGGTCGATGGCGCCTTCGACCTTTACACCGGGAAAGGCCGCTTCGACCGGGTCCACAGCCGCGCCGCCCTTTTGGTAGAGCTGGTGGACAGCCGCATCGGCATCATAGACCGGCACGCCCTCATCCCGGAACAGCGTGGCTGTGGCAGATTTCCCCATTCCGATGGAACCTGTGAGGCCGAGGATGATCACGTCGTTACCTCCACGAGCTTGCGGCAATGGGCCAACGCTTCCTTGGTGTCCGGCAAAACACCGAACCAGTGTTCAAAGCTGTACGCTGCCTGCGCCACCAGCATGCCAAGCCCGTCCATCGGCTGCCAGTTCTTGGCCAGCGCCTCTGCCCGGATGGCCGCAGCGGGCTTGCCGTAAGAGATGTCGTAGAAATACTGGCCGGTGGCTTCCGGCAAGTCGAGGCTTTCACCTGAATGCCCAAGGCTGAGCGTGTTGATCACGACATCGGCCGTCGCCGCTTCAGAGATTCCCTGTTCCAGTGAGCAGATATCCGCGGTGATGCCCGTCTCGGAAACCAACGTTTCCGCCCGTTCGCGGGTCCGGTTCGCGATGGTAATCTCGGCGCGCAGGTCCATCAGGCTGATGGCGACCGCGCGGGCAGAACCACCGGCCCCTAGCAAGGTCACCCGGCATCCGGCCACTTCGATACCGGCATCCAGCAAGCTACGCACAAAGCCGGGCGCATCCGTGTTCTCGGCGCGCCACCCCCCCTGCTCCCGGCGTATTAGCGTGTTTGCGGCACCGATGCGGCGCGCGATGTCGCTTGTTTCATCGGCCAGCTCCAGCGCATCTTCCTTGTGCGGAAGAGTGATGTTGAAGCCGAGGGCGTTGCGTTTCGAAAGCGTTTCGAGCGCACTTCCAAGATTTCCGCGCTCAACCCGCAGCGCTTCATAGCTCGCATCGAAGCCGTGTTCGCGGATCCACATATTGTGGATCACAGGAGATAGCGAATGCGAGACCGGATCGCCGATCACACCCAGCAGCCAGGTCATGACGGCAGCACCCCCCGGATGCGGAGATAATCAAGCAATGGCAGCAATGGCAGGCCGAGAATGGAGAAGTAGTCCCCCTCGATCTTGTTGAAGAGCTGCGCGCCGAGGCTCTCCAGTTGGTAAGCACCGACAGTGGACAGAAGCGCCTCGCCCACCTGCTCGACATATTGTTCGATGAAGTCCTCGCTGAGCGGGCGCATGGTGAGCCGTGGCCGTGCGAGGTGTCTCCAGACAGGCTGGCCGTTTTCACATACGACAATGGCCGTCTCGAGCGTATGCGCCTTACCGGACAGTTTGCGCAGATGATCGCGTGCTCCGTCCAGGTCCTTCGGCTTGTCGAAAGCTTCGTCACCGAGGGCGAGCATCTGGTCTCCGCCGATGACAAGCCCCGGCTGGCGCTGGGATATCTTGATGGCTTTCAGTTCAGCAAGCCGCATGGCCTGATCGCGCACGGGAAGGCCTTCGGCGCGCAACCCGGCTTTCATTGCATCTTCATCGACGTTCGGGCGAACAGCTGTGGCATCCACACCAGCAGAGGTCAGCAATCGCCGGCGGCTTTCGCTGCCGGACGCAAGAATCACTTCAAGACTCACAGATGCCCCCGGCGTTCGTTCAGCATGTTCAGAATTGCGGCGGCCGTTTCTTCGACCGAGCGGCGGGAGACATCGATCGTCCGCCACTTGTTGCGCTGGAACAGGCGGTTGGCCTGGGTCACTTCATCGCGCACGGCGTCTTCGTCGGCATAGATTGTGTGCTCGTCCTGATTCAATGAGATCAGACGCGCGCGGCGGATCTGCACAAGACGTTCAGCGCTGATCTTGAGCCCTACAATCATTGGGCCTTTGTCGCCCATCTTCTCTATGTGTGGCGGGAGCTGCACCCCTGGTACAAGCGGAATATTCCCGGCACGGACTTTCCGGTTGGCGAGATACACACAGGTTGGCGTCTTGGAGGTCCGGCTTACGCCCAGCAGGATCACATCGGCGCCGGTCAGGCTTTCAACATTCTGGCCGTCATCATGCGCCAGCGTGAAATTTATCGCCTCCATGCGTTCGAAATAGTCTTCGTCCAGCGCGTGCTGTCCGGCGACTTTCTGGTTGGCCGAAATGCCGAGGTGGCGGCTGAGCATGGCAATGGAGGCGTCCAGCACCGGCAGTGTCGGAATGGATTTCTCGCGGCAGAAAGATTCCAGCCGTCCGCGCAGAACCTCGTCAGAGATTGTGTACCAGACCACGCCGGGCGCGGCTTCGATCTCACGCATCACGCGTTCCAGCTGGCGTTCGGACCGGACAAGGTAATAATTGTGCTCCAGCGCCTGCACATTCTCGAACTGGGCGCAGGCCGCGCGCTGGATGGCGTTCAGTGTCTCGCCCGTGGAATCGGAGACGAGATGCACATTGAAATAGATGCTGGGGCGTTGGGACCGAGTCATGGTCTCCTTGTCTTGCCGAGGTTTGGGGATTTCACAAGACCTGTGACTCGCCTGTGGATAGCGCTTTTTGTCTCGCTGGAATCACAAAAATCCCACAGGTGGCGGAATCCGACTCCGCGGAATCACCTTCCGTTCCGGCCTGTGACTCCAATTGGCCCGTTTACGTTTGGTTAACTATTGAATCCCGGGTGTTAAGACACCCTTAACCCTGTCTGCCAACCTGTGACTCCTGTGTGGAATTCTCTGGACAAATCCGCGCATCACCCTTTTTCCCACGGACTCACCGTCTAATAGTCATAAGCGCCCTGACGGGCTTGTTTTTTGTTTTTGGGAAAATTGCCATGGGCACCGATGGATCGAAAAAACTGCTTCAGGTTCTCGGTGGAGAGCGATTTGAACAGCCACCAGTTTGGATGATGCGCCAGGCTGGGCGGCACTTGCCCGAATATCTTGAGCTCCGGTCCCGGGCGAAGAATTTCCTCGACTTCTGTTACACGCCTTCGATGGCAGCTGAGGCGACGCTTCAACCCATTCGCCGCTACGGGATGGATGGAGCGATCCTGTTTGCCGATATTCTGCTGATCCTGGACGCGATGGGATTGGGCGTGAAATTCGAAAAAGGCGTTGGTCCGCTTGTAGAACAGATTTCCGGACCGGCTGACCTCGACCGCGTACCGGCTGTCAAAGCGGCCGACAGATTGTCTCCCATCTATGAAACCGTGTCCCGTGTGCGAGAGGGCCTGCCGACGGAAACAGCATTGATCGGGTTTGCCGGGTCGCCTTGGACAGTCAGCCTTTATGCTATCGAGGGGCGCGGAAAGACCGACAAGTCCGATGCCTGGCGTTGGGCACATGGCCGGCCGAAAGATCTGGCAGCGGTCATGGACAAGGTTGGCGAAGCGACGGTGGAGTACCTCGCCCGCCAGGTGGAAGCCGGTGCCGAAGCGCTGATGCTGTTTGACAGCTGGGCAGAAGGCCTGCCGGACAATATTTTTCGCGAAGTCATCATCGCACCAACCAAGAAGCTGGTCGCCCGCCTCCGCGAGCGCGGTGTAACCGTGCCGGTGATCGGTTTCCCGAGGGGCGCAGGCGTCATGCTGGAAGCCTATGCCAAGGAGACCGGCGTGACCGCGGTCGGGCTCGACACGGCGGCTGTGCCTTCCTTCGTGAACTCTGCGCTTCCAGCTGACATGCCGGTTCAGGGCCATCTCGATCCCCTGCTACTGATCGAAGGCGGTTCGCGCCTGGACGACCGGGTACGGGAATTGATGGCAGCTTATTCCAGCCGCCCCCATATCTTCAATCTTGGCCATGGCGTCCGTCCGGAGACGCCAATCGTAAACGTCGAGCGCGTTCTGGAGATTCTGCGGAGAGGATGAGTATGGGCCGGAAAATCGCCGTCGTATTGTTCAATCTGGGTGGACCGGACAAGGCAGAGTCTGTCCGTCCATTCCTTAAGAACCTGTTCCGCGATCCGGCCATCATCACCGCACCGCTGCCAATCCGATGGTTCCTGGCGCGGCTGATCTCGCGCACGCGGGCCCCAAGCGTGATCAAGAATTATGCGATGATGGATGCGGGCGGCGGGTCTCCCCTTCTCCCTGAAACAATGGAACAGGCTGAAGCGTTACAGGCAGAATTGGCGAAGCGGCTACCGGAAGACGAGGTGCGCTGTTTCATCGCCATGCGCTATTGGTATCCATTCACTGAGCAGGCCGCGAAGGATGTGAAAGCCTGGGGCGCGGATGAAGTCATCCTGTTGCCGCTCTATCCACAATTCTCCACGACGACGACGGGGTCCTCGCTGACAGCCTGGAAGAAGGCTTACAAGGATCCGGTCCGGACCGTTTGTTGTTACCCGTTTGAGGAAAACTTTGTTTCGGCTCACGTCGAGCGGATCATGCAGGCCTGGGAAAAAGCCGGCCGGCCGGAGAATGTCTCCCTGCTCCTGTCCGCGCACGGTCTGCCGGAAAAGATCGTGAAAGACGGAGATCCCTATCAGTGGCAATGCGAAACCATGGCGGAGATGATCACGGGGCGTGTGCCGCGTGATTGGGAGGTCACTGCCTGCTACCAATCCCGGGTTGGCCCACTGAAATGGATCGGCCCGCCGACCGAGGAAGTGATCGCCGAGAAATCGAAGGCCGGGAAAAACATCCTGATCGCCCCAATCGCCTTCGTGTCGGAGCATATCGAAACCCTGGTCGAGCTTGGCGAAGAGTACCGCCTCGTTGCGGAAGAACATGGCGCAGCGAGCTATACGCGTGTCGAGGCGCTGGGCACTCATCCGGAATTCATTTCCATGCTGGCTGGCGAAACGCTGGAAGCGCTGGGCATGAAAACGCCAATGCGTTCCTGTGGCGGCGACCGGCTCTGCCCCCATGAGTTCAGCGGATGTCCACACAAACAGCCAATCCGCAAAGCCGGCCAGGCAATCAATCCGCAATCCTGAAGGATCGGCAGACATGCTCTACAACTGGATCAAGGCCGCACATTTGATCTTCGTCATCGCCACGATGGCGAGCCTGATGATTTATCCGCGCTACAAGATCCACCAACTGGCGAGCCAGCCTGGCGAACCCCTGTTTGAAACCATGAAGTCTGCTGCCAACAAGCTGCGCCTGATCGTCATGAACCCTTCGATTATCCTGATCTGGGTATTCGGCGGGCTTATGTTGTGGATGAACCCGGCCCTGCTGTCTCAGCCGTGGATGCATGTGAAAC
Source organism: Hyphomonas sp. GM-8P (assembly GCF_003263315.1). Classification (NCBI taxonomy): domain Bacteria; kingdom Pseudomonadati; phylum Pseudomonadota; class Alphaproteobacteria; order Hyphomonadales; family Hyphomonadaceae; genus Hyphomonas; species Hyphomonas sp. GM-8P. The sequence continues at coordinate 114,012 of NZ_AWFE01000116.1, read as the reverse complement.
TGTTGTTCGTGACCCTGATCACCGCCATGCACGGTTACTATGTTTATGTTGGCAAGCGAATTGACCGCGGTTCGTCGAAAGTGTCTGCGAAGACTCTGCGCATGCTGAACGAAGTGCCGTTCCTGATGATGATTGTCGTTGTGATCATGGTCCTGGTTCGACCGCTCTGACCGAGCCGGTTGCGCGCGAACTCTTGACGAACAGGGCATCCTGAGCCCATAAGCCCGTCAATCCGGTGCACAGTCCTTGTGCCTTGCGACATCTTTCCCGTCGCCCGGGCCTCCCAAAATCCGTCTCCCGCAGACCCCTACAATTGGAATCCATCGGCATGGCCTCTTCGATGCTCGACAACGTCACAAGCGTGACTCTTCGTGAACTCAAAGCGAAGTCTCCGGAAGAGCTGCTCGCCTACGCGGAAGAACTGGAAGTCGAGAACGCCTCCTCGATGCGGACGCAGGATATGTTGTTCGCAATCCTGAAGGAGCTGGCCGACAGCGAAGTGGAAATCACCGGCCAGGGCGTGCTGGAAGTCCTGACCGATGGCTTTGGCTTCCTGCGCTCACCGGAATCCAACTACCTACCCGGCCCGGACGATATCTATGTCAGCCCGGAAGTTCTCAAAAAGGGCAATATCCGTACAGGTGACACGGTCGAAGGGCCGATTGTGGCCCCGCAGGACAGCGAGCGTTACTTCGCCCTGACTGACGTTTCGCGGATCAACTTCGAAGAACCGGACAAGGCCAACAAGAAAGTCCACTTCGACAATCTTACGCCGCTCTATCCGGAAGAACGCCTGCGCATGGAAAGCCAGGATCCGACCCGGAAAGACCGTTCCGGCCGCGTCATAGATATCGTCGCGCCGATCGGCAAAGGCCAGCGCGCCCTGATCGTTGCGCCGCCGCGGACCGGTAAGACGGTGCTACTGCAGAACATAGCGTCGGCCATCGAAGAGAATCACCCGGAATGCTACCTGATCGTCCTGCTGATCGACGAGCGACCGGAAGAAGTGACAGACATGCGCCGTACGGTGAAGGGCGAAGTTGTTGCTTCGACCTTTGACGAGCCGGCGACCCGCCACGTCCAGGTCGCCGAAATGGTGATCGAGAAGGCCAAGCGTCTTGTTGAGCACAAACGCGACGTCGTGATCCTGCTCGACTCGATTACGCGTCTTGGCCGGGCCTACAACACGACGGTCCCCTCCTCCGGCAAGGTCCTGACCGGCGGTGTCGACGCCAACGCTCTGCAGCGGCCGAAGCGTTTCTTCGGTGCCGCGCGGAACGTCGAAAACGGTGGGTCGCTGACCATCGTCGCAACCGCTCTGATCGATACGGGCAGCCGGATGGACGAAGTCATCTTCGAGGAATTCAAAGGCACCGGTAACTCCGAAGTCGTGCTCGACCGGAAGATTGCCGACAAGCGGACCTTCCCGGCCATCGACATCATGAAGTCCGGAACGCGGAAAGAAGAACTCATCACGCCGCAGGACCAGCTGTCGAAGATCTATATCCTTCGCCGTATTCTGGGACCGATGGGCACAAACGATGCCATCGACTTCCTGATCGACAAGCTGCGTCAGACGAAGACGAACGACGAATTCTTCGAAGCGATGAAAAACTGATCGGAGGCGTTTGGTCATGAGCGAGCGCGACACGATCTGCGCCCTCGCTTCGGGCCAGCCCCCGGCCGCCATCTGCATTCTCCGTCTGTCGGGCGACCGCGTCTGGAAAATTGCCGGCGCCCTGCTCGAGTGCGGGTTGCCGGAACCGCGCCATGCCACACTCACCCGGTTTCGCGATGAAGACGGAAACCTGATTGATGAGGGCCTCGCCCTGTTCATGCCGGGGCCGCATTCCTACACAGGCGAGGACACGCTGGAGCTCTATCTTCATGGTGGGCCCGCAGTGATCAAACACTCACTTGAGGCGTTGGCCCGGCAGCCTGGGGTTCGCCTGGCGGAGCCTGGAGAGTTCACACGCCGCGCCTTCGAGGCTGGCAAGCTGGACCTGACAGAAGCTGAGGGCGTGGCCGATATCATCGAGGCCGAAACGGAAGCGCAAAAAGCCCAGGCCCTGCGCCAGCTGACAGGCGGCCTGACAGAGACCTATGATCGCTGGCGCGCAGAGCTGACAGGTGTGCTCGCGCTGATCGAAGTCATGGTCGATTTTCCGGACGAAGGCGACACGCCGGAAGACACGGTCCGACCGATTCTCGACAAACTGGATCTGATCATCGCTGAGCTCGAAGATGCACTCGGCGACCGGGGAATTGGCGAAAAGATCCGGGATGGGTTCCGCGTCGCGATCGTCGGACCGCCGAACGCTGGCAAGTCTTCCCTGCTCAACCGGATCGCCCGGCGTGAAGCGGCCATCGTGACAGATATTGCCGGTACGACCCGGGACGTTGTTGAAGTCCGTCTGGTGCTTGGTGGACAGGTCGTCTGGCTGGCGGACACAGCAGGCCTCCGAAAGACAGCAGACGTCGTTGAAGCGGAAGGTGTACGCCGGGCAGAGCGTGCAGCACGCGAAGCAGATCTCCGCATTCATGTCATCGATGGCGCCAATCCTGCCACGCCAGCAGGACCCGTTGAAGATCTGGATATCGTCGTCTTCAACAAGGCCGATCAACGGTCAGGAGCGTCGGCACCAGGGGATGCCCTGCTCGTCTCGGCAGCGACCGGTGAAGGGATTGAAAAACTCGAATCCCTGATCGGAGCATTTATCTCCAACCGCGCCGCCTCCGTAGAAGCCCCGGTCATTACACGGGCACGGCACAGGGAGAAACTGAGCGCCGGTCTCGCCAGTCTGGTTCAGGCGCGCCAGCTGTTGGAAGACGATATGGGCGCCGAACTTGCAGCCGAAGATGTGCGCATGGCCCTGCGCCAACTGGGCGCCGTGATCGGGACGGTTGGTGTTGAAGATATTCTGGGCGCTGTCTTCTCCCAGTTCTGTATCGGCAAATGACCCCTAGGGTTTAGCGGCCCCCGGCGTTATATAGCCCGCTCATTATCCACAGGATGAACAGAGCCATGACGGGAACCTCCCGCTTCGATGTCATTGTAATTGGCGGCGGCCACGCCGGATGCGAAGCCGCATCCGCGGCCGCACGCTATGGCGCAAGGACAGCGCTCGTCACGCACAAGATCTCGACAATCGGTGAGATGAGCTGCAATCCGGCCATCGGTGGACTCGGCAAAGGGCATCTGGTCCGGGAGATCGACGCGCTAGATGGTTTGATGGGCCGGCTGGCCGACAAGGCGGGTATCCAGTTCCGGATGCTGAACCGTTCGAAAGGCCCGGCGGTGTGGGGTCCGCGATCGCAGATCGACCGGAAGCTCTATCGCCAGGCGATGCAGGAAGCGATCCTGAACCATGAGAATCTGACGGTCATTGAAGATGGCGCTGAAGACCTGATCGTGGAAAACGGCCAGGTCGCAGGTGTGATAGGCCTGACCGGCGAAGAATACAGGGCGCCGAAAGTCGTTATCACGACAGGGACTTTCCTGAAGGGTGAGATCCATATCGGGGCAAAGCGGATTCCTGCCGGACGTGTGGGCGAGGCGCCTGCCATCGGCCTGTCGGACCGGCTGTACAGTCTGGACCTGCCGATGGGCCGACTGAAAACCGGCACGCCTGCCCGTCTCGATGGTCGCACCATTGCATGGGACCGGCTGGAAATGCAGCCCGCCGATGATGAGCCAGTACCCTTCTCTTACATGACCGACCGGATCGACGTCCCGCAGATATCTTGCGGGATCACGTGGACCACACAGGAAACCCACGCGATCATCGAAGAGAACATGGAACAATCCGCCGTCTATTCCGGCGCAATCGCCGGGCGTGGACCGCGCTATTGCCCGTCGATTGAAGACAAGGTGAACCGGTTTGCAGACCGCGACCGGCATCAGGTGTTCCTGGAACCGGAAGGTCTCGACGATCACACGGTCTATCCGAACGGCATTTCGACGTCGCTTCCAGAAGATGTTCAGGAGCGTTTTGTCCGTACGATCCCCGGACTGGAGAGCGTGAAGATCCTCCAGCATGCCTATGCCATCGAATATGATTACGTCGATCCGCGAGCCTTGAACGCGTCACTCGAAGTGAAAGCGCTGTCAGGTCTTTATCTCGCAGGCCAGATCAATGGGACGACAGGTTATGAAGAAGCTGGTGCCCAGGGTCTGATGGCCGGTCTGAACGCTGCCCGCGCGGCCGGCGGGAAAGACCCAATCATTCTGGACCGGGCTGAAGCCTATATTGGCGTTCTCGTCGATGATCTGATCACCCGCGGCGTGACGGAGCCCTATCGGATGTTCACATCCCGGGCCGAATACCGCCTCGCCCTTCGCGCGGACAATGCCGATCAACGGCTCACAGAGAAAGGGATCGAAGCCGGATGCGTTGGTGAAACACGCGCGGCGATGTTTCACGTGAAACATTTGGCCCTGTCGGAATCCCGAAAAACGCTCCAAACCCTGTCATTATCCCCGGCGAAAGCCCGGGAGGCCGGGTGGAATGTTAATCAGGATGGTCGCATCCGCACCGCTTGGGAATATCTCGGATACAAAGACATATCCCTCGAGACCCTTTCCAAAGTCTGGCCGGAGCTTTCGGACATCGATCCGGCCATCGCGGCGCAATTAGAAATCGAGGCGCTCTACTCCGGTTATATCGAACGCCAGGCCGGGGACGTCGAAGCGCTTCGCCGGGATGAGGCTCTCCGTATTCCCGACGCGATCGACTATTCGGCGATTGGTGGTCTCTCGAACGAGGTCCGTCAGAAACTCGAGGCCATCCGACCGGCCACACTCGGACAGGCGTCCCGTATCGAAGGTGTGACGCCGGGGGCGCTAACCGCGCTTCTTGGTCATGTGAAACGCCGCCGGAAGACAGGCTAGAATATGGAAAACCAGGATCGCGCGGCCTTTCTGGCCGCTGAGGATGTTTCACGTGAAACACTCGACCGGCTCGACCGTGTCATCGACACGCTGGATGCCTGGCGGCAGCGGAGCAATCTTATCGGACCGCGGGAGTGGCCCGTGATCTGGACCCGCCACGTCGCCGACTGTTTCCAGCTTCTGGATCATCTTCCAGAGGACGCAAAAGTCGTCGACCTCGGGTCTGGCGCCGGATTTCCAGGTCTGATCATCGCGGCTGCGCGGCCGGAGGGCCATGTAACCATGATCGAGAGTGTCGGAAAGAAATGTGGCTTCCTTCGTGCGGCAATTGAAGCGGCCGGCCTGAAGGCAACCGTTCGTCAGGAACGCGTGGAATCCACCGGGCCGATTGCCGCCGATTATGTCACTGCGCGAGCTTTTGCACCGCTTCCGAAATTGCTCGACTATGCGGCGCCATGGTTGAAACAGGGTGCAACAGGGCTTTTCCTCAAGGGCGAACGCTGGAAAGAAGAATTGACGGAGGCCAGCCAAACATGGAACTTCGCTTATGAGGCGATTCCAAGCCGGGTTGGTGGGTCAGGTACAATTCTGATTGTCAGGGAGCTACGAAGTGGCAGGCATTAGGCCCAGAATCTTTGCCGTCGTGAACCAAAAAGGTGGCGTCGGTAAAACAACAACTTCGATCAATCTCGGGACGGCGCTCGCCGCCGTTGGCCGCCGTGTTCTCATCGTCGACTTCGACGCTCAGGGCAACGCGTCGACGGGACTTGGGATCGAGCGGACGGACCGCGCAACAACGTCTTACGATATTGTCGTGGATCGTTTGCCGCTGGAGCAGGCGGTTCTGTCGACCATCGTTCCTCGCCTGGACATCGTGCCGGGGGATGAGAACCTGTCCGGCGTCGAGACGGAACTGGCCGCAGACCCGCATCGGTCCTATCGACTTCGCGAAGCGCTCCATAACTATGTTGATCGCGCCGAAGAGCAGGGCCTGCCGCGCTACGACTATATTCTCATCGACTGCCCGCCGTCGCTGTCGGCGCTGACGATGAATGCCATGACGGCGGCCGACGCACTGCTCGTCCCGCTGCAGTGCGAGTTTCTGGCACTGGAGGGCCTCAGCCAGTTGCTGCGGACCGTAGATGTTGTGCGTCAGGGCCTGAACCCGAACTTGGAAATCCAGGGCGTTGTGCTGACCATGTATGATCGCCGCAACAATCTCTCCGATCAGGTTGCTGATGAAGTCCGCGCGTTCTTCGGTAACAAGGTCTACAATACGGTGATCCCGCGCAATGTGCGCCTGTCGGAGGCGCCATCCTTCGGCAAGCCGGCGCTCCTCTATGATTATCGTTGTCCCGGCAGCGAGGCTTACATCCGCCTCGCGTCGGAAGTTCTTCAGCGCGAGAAGGCACGGGCGGCCTGATCAATATGGCGAACGAACCGAAACAGAAACCAAGCCGTCTCGGCCGGGGCCTGTCTGCCCTGATCGGTGAGGTCGAAGCGTCTACGCCCGCAAAGCCGGAATCTGGTGCTGCGCCGTCGGCGAATGGCGTCAATGAGATCTCGATCAAGAGCATCCGCCGGAACCCTGCACAGCCGCGCCGGACGTTTGATGAAACGGCCCTGCAGGAATTGGCGGAATCGATCCGCACCAAAGGTATCCTGCAGGCGATCCTTGTCCGTCCCGATCCGAAAGAGCCGGGCAAGTACCAGATCATCGCGGGGGAACGCCGCTGGCGCGCGGCCCGGCTTGCCGGCCTTGAATCCATTCCGGCCGTCGTCCGGAACCTCGATGAGCTGGAACTGCTGGAAATCGGAATCATCGAGAACGTCCAGCGCGCAGACCTCAACCCGATTGAAGAGGCCGAAGCCTATGAGGCGCTGATGAGCCGGTTTGGCCGGACGCAGGAAAGCCTGGCGAGCAGCGTCGGCAAGAGCCGGGTGCACATCACCAATACGCTCCGCTTGCTCCAGTTGCCGGAGGCCGCGAGGGCCTATGTGCGTGAAGGCAAGGTCACCGCAGGCCATGCCCGCGCCGCGCTCGGGGCACCGGATCCGGAAGCTGTGATCGAAATGGCAGCGGAGCGTGGCCTCAGCGTTCGCGAAGTTGAGGCCCTGGTCAAAGGGGCCAAGGATGGCGGGACGCTTGAAGCCAAGCCCGCCAAGTCCAAGGCACCGGAAAAGGATGTCGATACCGAAGCGCTTGAAGCGGACCTCATGCGCCAGCTTGGCCTGCAGGTGGATATCCGGCACGGCAAGAATGGCGGTGAGTTGCGCATCAAGTATCGTGATCTGGAACAGCTGGATGATGTCTGTCGCCGGTTGACCCGCAAGAAGGCTTAATCTTATCGGGCGGCTTCAGCTGCACGCGCGAGATCATTCATCAGTACACGAACAACAGCATCTGTGCTGCCACCTGCGCGCTTCGCTTGCGCTTCGGCATCATAGATCCGTTCCAGGACGCGCGTGAGACGGCGAACCGGCCATTTGCTGAGGCGGGCGCGATAGGCGGGCCATTCGCTTTGCCAAACAGGCGGGCGCAGTTTCATATTTGGACTGGACTGGCCTTCTTCGATCCGGACATGCGCGTCCAGCATGCGGCGCACCTCAAACTGAAGGGATCGCAAGACGCTGATACCTGCGGTACCGGCCATTGCGAGTTTTTCGAATGCCGCATTGGCGGCGGCCGGGTGGCCGTCGAGCGTGGCGGAGATCGCGGTGGACAGAGTCTGCTCGAACTCTGTTGCACAGAGTGCGCGGATATCAGCTTCTGAAACAGATCGGCCGAGACCACGCGCGTACAGCGCGAGTTTCTCGATTTCAGAATTTGCCGCCATGCGGTGACCAGGCAGGTCGCCGACGAACAGGCGAAGGGCGTCCGGGTCGATATTGACCCCGGCTTCCGACAGCGCCTGCTTGGCGCGTTGCTCGATATCGACGCCCTCATCGGCGAAGAACTGAAGGCAGGCGGTTCGCTTTGCAGATTCCGCGGCAATTCGAAGTTTGGACTTCTTCTGCAGGCTACCAGCTTCTATGAGCAAGTGCGCGCTGAACCGGCGGTCGGCTTTGTCGCCTTCCTCGATCGCGTCGATCAACAGCTTGGCGATCTTGTCTCCGCTGGTGCGCACGCGAACGACACGCGGATCGCCCAACAAAGAGACGGCTTCCAGCGCATCGAAAAGAAGGGCTGGCTCTTTCCGGATTGTGTCGTCGTCCAGCAGGGTGACGTCGGCATGTGCACCTTTGCCTGCCCATGCGGAGATCAGCAGCTGGCCGTTATCGCTCGCAAGGCCTTCATCTTCTCCGAAGGCAAGCACGGCCCAGATATCAGGGTCCGGCTTACGGGCGAAGGAAGCAGCCTTCTTGCCCTGGAACAGCATCAGTTCTGCGTCGAGAGCTGTAGCCGAAGATCATCGACAATGCGGCCAGCCAGGACACGCATCACCCGATCGCTCGCATTGGTCTGGGCCGAGATGTCCCCATAGGGCTGGTCCGGCACAGAGAAGCTGGTTTCAGCATCCGAGCTTCCAGTGACCCGGACAGATTCTCCGGCCAGAACATAAGACGCGGCAGCCGTGTAGGACGAGCGGGATGCGGCGCCGTCTGGCTTGAACTGAAGGCGTGTCAGCTGATCATTCAGCCTGACTTCCAGAATTGCTGTTGTGCTCAGGTTCGGCAGGCCCGCTGCGAGTTCCTTCTGAAGTTCACGGCGCAGCATGTAGCCGGCCCGACCCGGGATCTCTTTTACGGTAATATTGCCAGAGGCAAATGATGCGCTGCCGCCGGGCGCATAGACCGGCTGGAAGCCGCAGGCCGGAAGAACAAGAGCGAGCGCGATCAGGAAGCGTTTCATGCCACCACGATATTCACGATGCGGCCCGGCACGACAATGGTTTTCTTCACGGTCTTGCCTTCGATGAAGGACACGACTTCCGGCAGCGCATGCGCGACAGCTTCCACGGCCTCGTTGGATTCGCCCTTCGGCACAGTGATCTCGCCACGGCGTTTGCCGTTGACCTGAACGGCCATGGTCACGGCGTCGTCTTCGGTCAGCGTCTTGTCGGCGATCGGCCAGGGCGCAGCCGAAACAAAGCCTTCACCACCGATACGCTCCCAGCAGGACTCAGCGAGGTGCGGCATGAAAGGTGTCAGGCAGCGCGCCAGCATCGAAGCGCCTTCGAAGCGGGCCCCGATGGCTTCGCCTGCCGACTCGGCTTTTTTCAGTGCGCTGACCCATTCATGGATGCTGGCGACAGCTGAGTTAAAGCGGAATTCCTCAATCGCCTTGTCGATAGCAACGACCGCCTTGTGGCTGGCCTTGCGCACTGTGACGGAAGCGGTGTCATCGGCCGGGTCGGCCTTTTCAAGGTCACCCAGAGCATCGAACACGCTCCACAGACGCTGCGCAAACCTGCCAGCGCCTTCGACGCCGGCTTGTGTCCACTCCACGTCGCGCTCTGGCGGAGAGTCAGACAGGACGAACCAGCGTGCGACGTCCGCGCCGAATTGCGCGATAATCGCGTCCGGATCGACCGTGTTCTTCTTGGATTTCGACATCTTCTCGATCGGGCCGGGCGTCACGAGTCCGCCTGTTGCCTTTTCGATCCAGGTGTCACCTTCCTGCTCGACTTCGGACGGCTGCAGCCATTGTCCGGAAGCCGACTTGTAGGTTTCGTGCGTAACCATGCCTTGCGTGAATAGGCCGGCGAAGGGCTCGCCGCTCGGCAGGTCCAGCTCGCCAATGTCCCGCATCGCACGGGAGAAGAAGCGGGAATAGAGGAGATGCAGCACGGCGTGCTCGATGCCGCCGACATACTGGTCAACCGGCAGCCAGTAGGCGCGCTCTTCCAGGTCGTCCGCACTCGCAAAGCGGGCATAGTACCAGGACGAGTCGACAAACGTATCCAGCGTGTCCGTCTCACGACGGGCGGGCTTTCCGCACTTCGGGCAATCGACATGTTTCCACGTCGCATGCCGGTCCAGCGGATTGCCTGGCTGGTCGAAGGTCACGTCATCCGGCAGGCGCACGGGCAAGTCGCTTTCCGGGACCGGCACCACGCCACAGCCTTCGCAATGGACAACCGGGATCGGGCAGCCCCAATAACGCTGACGCGAGACCCCCCAGTCGCGCAGGCGATAATTCACCGTGCCGGCACCGAGGCCCATGCCTTCAATCCGTTCAATTGCGGTACGCTTGGCGTCTTCGATACCAAGACCATCCAGGAATGCCGAATTGAAGATGGAACCGGGGCCCGTATAAGCCTCGTCGTCTACGGTGAAGCTCGCCCGGTCAGCGCCCGGGGGCAGCACAACCGGTGTCACGTTCAAACCGAACTTGCGGGCAAATTCGATGTCGCGCTGGTCATGCGCCGGGCACCCGAAAATGGCGCCGGTGCCGTAGCCCATCAGCACGAAGTTCGCGACCCAGACAGGCAGCGTCTTTCCGTCCACGAATGGGTGCTTGACCGTCAGACCGGTGTCGAAGCCCAGCTTCTCGGCTTTCTCGATGGCCTCCTCGCTGGTGCCGACCTGTGCGCATTTTCCACGGAAGGCCTTCAATTCTTCCGAATTTTCCGCCAGCTGGATCGTCAGCGGATGATCCGGAGACAGTGCAATAAAGCTCGCGCCGAACAGCGTGTCCGGGCGGGTTGTGAAAATCTCGATGCCGTCGTCGAAATTGGCCGGTGCATCAGCGTCCCATTCGAAGCGCATCTGCAGGCCTTCCGACCGGCCAATCCAGTTCGCCTGCATGGTGCGCACTTTCTCGGGCCAGCGCTCCAGCTTCTGCACTTCTCCCAGCAGATCTTCAGCGTAATGCGTGATCTTGAAGAACCATTGCGTCAGCTCGCGCTGCTCCACCAGCGCGCCGGAACGCCAGCCGCGCCCGTCGATCACCTGCTCGTTCGCCAGAACCGTATTGTCGACCGGATCCCAGTTCACCTTGGAGGCTTTCCGGTAGATCAGGCCCTTGTCCAGCATCTTCAGGAACAGGGCCTGCTGTGCGCCGTAGTATTCCGGGTCGCAGGTTGCGAATTCCCGGCTCCAGTCCAGCGACAGGCCGAGCTTTGCGAACTGGGCCTTCATCGCGGCGATGTTCTGATAGGTCCATTTGCCGGGATGGACGTTTTTTTCCATGGCAGCGTTTTCCGCCGGCATGCCAAAGGCGTCCCAGCCCATGGGATGCAGCACGTTATAGCCCTTGGCCCGCTTATGGCGCGCGACAACGTCGCCCATAGCATAGTTGCGGACGTGGCCCATATGCAGCCGGCCGGACGGATAGGGGAACATCTCCAGCACGTAGGCTTTCGGGGCGTCGCCCGCTTCCTTCGGGGATTTCGCCCTGAACAGGTCCGCCTTCGTCCAGGCTTCACGCCATTTTTGCTCCGCAGCTTGCGGATCGTACCGGGTGGCCATCGGCCTCTCCCCCTGATTTTTGTCTGATCAGACCGACTTCTAGCCGAGTTGCGAGTTCTTGAGATTCCGCGCGCGGTCAAGGATCGCATTTTCCAGCTGCATCGCGGTTTCCGGGTCGACCGGTGCGTCGACCCATGTGCCGTCCTGATTCACCTGGCGGAATACGGCCACTTTCACGCCATCAGCGCGTAGTCGCGTATCGAGAATGTAGACGGTCGCCTTGATGCGCTCATTTTCGGAGCCCGGGAAACTCTTCCAATCATACACGATCAGGCCGCCGATCGGATCGGTGCTCGAAATGGGCATGTTGGTGAACGTGTCGAGTGAGGCGCGCCACAGATAGGGGTTCACCGTGCCGACATTCTTCGCGGTAACCTGAGCGTCTGCGCTGAGACGCTTGCCACCGCCCTGGCATCCAACCAGTGCGAACATGGCAGCAGCTGCCGCGGAGAAGACATATTTGTTCATGAGGAAAGTTCCCGAGCGCAATACCTTGTAGACCGGCGTTTGTATAACAACACGAGTCTGGGCTCGCCAGTGCTCATGTGTGCAGTATCCCGAAGGAGTTAAGCATGAAACGTCCGATCCTTCTGGCCCTGGTTTCGGTGAGCGCCAGCCTGCCCGCTGCGGCGCAGGAAGACTGGTCGATCTGGGAAACGGACTGGAAGGCAGAGGCCGGGCTCGTGCTGTCGCCTGGTGCGGACGAGCAAGCTCTTTACCGTCTGGGACTTGGCGTCGATACCAATCGTGTCCTGGATAATGGATTGGTGCTGGGTTTCGCCCTTCAGCTGGACGCGCAACAGGATCATCCTGCCCGTGCGGGATTCTCCGGTGTCGTTGCAGATCCGGCGATTGGCATGCCTGCGGTGGCAGGTGCCTTCAGTGGGCTGGCTCAGGCTCCCGGATTCGAAGATGATGGTGTCCGCAGTGAACTACAGACGGCCTATCTTTACGTCGAGGGGGGGTATGGCGAAGTCCGTCTCGGCCGGGATGAGGGCGTTGCGAAGCGCTTCTCGCAAGGTGCGCCATCCTTGTTTTCGACGGTGTCGCTGCACGCTCCGAGACTGGACCCCGACGGGGGGGCGATTGTGCGCACAGATCATGACCTCACCGGTCCGGCGGCGAAAATATCCTACTCCACGCCGCGAATTGTCGGCTTCAAGGGCGGACTATCTTATACGCCTGACGCCAATGTCCGAGGCCTGGACCGGGATCCTGAGCGAATCCTGCCCGGCACAGCGGCCCTTTCCTTGTCGGATGCGGGGGAAGCCAGCCTGAGCTTCAATCACCGCTTCCGGGAAAGCGGCGTGCGGGTACGCGCAGCGACAGCCTGGAGCCGCGCGGATGTCGATGCCTCGCCCGTATCGCCTGTCACTTATGGTACGGTGGAAACCCTGTCTGTCGGCGCGAATGCGGAGTGGAAGAACACCATTGTCGGCGCCAGCTGGCAGAACAGCGATAACGGCCTGACAGGCCTCTCCGGCGATTATTCTGCCTGGACTGCTGGAATTACCCAATCCGCGCTCGGATTCGACTGGGGCGTCGAATATGGCCACGCAACGGACGATACCGCTGGCGTCGAAGGCGAATCCTGGCGGGCCGGACTCGCCCGTCCTGTGACAGACTCTGCCCGAATTGCGTTCGGATACCGGTATGACCAGCTGGATTTCGCGGCAGATGCATCTTCCAGGCCCCTCGGAGGGGACGGAATTGTGATAGAAATCACACTATCGCATTAGTTTATCAGGCGTGTCCGATAATTAATCTTCTGTTTAGGAGATCGGACCCCTAATGTTCGGTGAGGAAAACGGTGCAATTATGCGGCTTGGGCTTTTGCTCACTTGTGTATTCTCGGCGACGGTTCTGGTGATGCCAGCAGCCGCGCAGGAGGATTCCCGCGTGCCGACAGTCACCGTCGATGCGCCGCAGCTTTCCGAAACGCAGGCAGGAAAGGTCGACTGGTACCGCCAGTTCGCTATTTCCAAGCCGGCTGACGCCCGCCCGGTCTGGCAGGCCGAGCCGTCGGAAGACGTTTCCATGCAGTTCTCCGGCAGTGACCGCTGGGAATTCCGGATCGACAAACTGTCCCGCCCGTCTGCAAACCTCTCCCCGCTTCCGCGCCAGGAAATGCAGGCCGGTGCGACCTTCAAGATCACCCCGCGTTTCTCGGTTGGTGGTGAAGTCAGCGTGGGCGCTGACGATCTGAACGCCGTTTCGACCTGGGAAGACCGCGAAGTCGAAACCGGTGTCCGCCTGAAGTCCGCCTTCAAGTTCTAGGGCCGCGCTTTCGGGCCGAACACGGCCTCTATTCCTTCTATTGCTGCAATACCTGCTACAGGTGCGATAAATGATGCCGTGCCGGCATGAACACCACCGAGCGCATAGACCGGCAAGGTGGATGCACGAGCAAGCTTTCGGAATTTCAGGGCGCCGAGCGGCTTGCGGGCGCTGGGGCTGGCGGATGGGAAGGCCGTTGATAGCGGGGCTGCGTCAAACACCGCATTCTGTAATAATCGCAACTGTTGCGGCGTATGTGCGCTCACCGTCATCAAGGCAAAACGATTGCGCCAGCGGCGGGCTTTGCCCCGTTCTGCGAACGGCCAGTGCACACCGTCCGCGCCGACCTGCATCGCAAGCATAGGATCGTTGGCGATCAGCAGTTTCACATGCCGCTTTCGGCAGACTATCGCCAGATCAGCGGCAACTTGTTCGTGCCCCGGCTGACCATAGTGCCGGTAAACCAGACCATGCCATGACGATAGCCGACTAGCGGTGGCGACCGGATCCGGTGTCCGCGCCGGATCGGTCAGGTACAGGATCGGCGGCAAGCCGGATGGCAGGTGCCGCCCCGCGACACGTGCGGCGGTGCGGAGCTTGCGTTCGGCGCGGTTTCGGTCTTCCTGCGTCATCGTGATGACTGATACCGACACGCTCTCCATTGCCAAGCGCCGCGAGGCGGTGCTGGCCGAACTTTCCGACGCTGCCACCCCGCCGCCCCAGCTGGTGGCGGTCACAAAGACGCAGCCCGACGCGGCGATCGAGGAAATCCTCGCGACTGGCCAGCGCGTGTTCGGTGAGAACCGCGTTCAGGAAGCCGAAGCCCGCTGGAGCGGCCGCCGGTCCGCCTACCCGGACCTGGAACTTCACCTGATTGGCCCGCTGCAGACGAACAAGGCCGAGATCGCGGTGCGCCTGTTTGACGTGATCGAGACGCTCGACCGGCCGAAACTCGCCGATGCCCTGGCGAAGGCAATGACGAAAGTGGGCCGCGCCCTGCCCGTCCTGATCCAGGTGAACACCGGCGAAGAGCCGCAAAAGGCCGGGGTCGCGCCGTCGAATCTGAAGCAGCTGCTACAGTATGCGCGTGAGAAGGGTCTCGATGTGCAGGGTCTCATGTGCATCCCGCCAGTGGATGAGCCGGCCGGGCCGCACTTCGCCCTGCTCGCCAAGCTGGCGAAGGAAGCGGGTTTGCCGACCCTCTCCATGGGTATGAGTTCCGATTATGTGACGGCCGCGCGTTTCGGTTCCACCCATGTACGGGTCGGGTCCGCCCTGTTCGGTCCGCGGGATTACGCCTGATCTAGAGCCGGATCTCGATCTCAGACCCGCGCGCAGACAGGCGCAGTATTTCCAGCATGTCTTCCAGCGTCACGGCCACACAGCCCGCTGTCGGGCCCCAGTCCGGCCGGGCAAGATGCAGGAAGATGGCGCTGCCCAGCGACGGAACGGGCGGATCGTCATTGTGTCCGAGTTCAACAATCACATCGTAGATATGGTCTTCCAGCCAGAGATTCTCGTGGCTGGCGGCGTAGGGCAGTTTGACCCAGCGATTGTAGAGTGGGTCATCCGGCGCGTCGCACCAGCCGTCTTCCGGGGTGAGTGGCACGAGCGGCAACAGGGTTTTCGGGGCGTCCAGCCGGTCCGGTCTGTAGAAGACGCGCCGCATCGGCCAGGTGCCCGCAGGTGAAAAGCCGTCGCCTTCCCGCTTGTCTTCACTGGCGATGACGCCGCTGCGACCGACCGAGCACCGGGTTTCCCGTCCGGCCAGAAGGAAGCGTCCGTCTGCATAGGCTATGAAATCCGCGCTCACGGAATCCTCCCGCTCTTGTGATCGTTCGTGCGTTACATTCATATGGCATCGTGATGCGATATGGATAGAAGCAGCACTCACTCGGAACAGGAGAGTCGCATGGCTGCCAAGAAAACGGTCCTTCTGGTGGACGATGATGAAGACCTGCGCGAAGCGCTGGCCGAACAGTTCGAGCTGCACGACAGCTTCGAAACCCTTCAGGCTGCCAATGCGAACGAGGGGATCGAAGCCGCGACCAGCCAGCGCATCGACCTGGTCCTGCTTGATGTCGACATGCCGGACATGGATGGCCGCGAGGCTTGCAAGATCATGCGGCAGAAAGGCGTGCGCGCCCCGGTGATCATGCTGACGGGTCAGGATGGCGATGCCGACACGATCCTCGGCCTTGAGTCCGGTGCGAACGATTACGTGACCAAGCCGTTCAAATTCTCCGTCCTGCTTGCCCGCGTCCGTGCGCACCTGCGCAGTTTCGAACAGTCCGAGGACGCCACATTCAAGGTTGGCCCGTATGAGTTCCGCCCGGCGATGAAGCTGCTGGTGACCGATGAGGACAAGAAGATCCGCCTGACGGAAAAAGAGACGAACATCCTGAAATATCTCTACCGGGCCGGCGGCAAGCCGGTGGCGCGGGATGAGCTGCTGGCGGAAGTCTGGGGCTACAATGCCGCCGTCACCACGCACACGCTGGAAACGCACATCTATCGCCTGCGCCAGAAGGTCGAGCCGGATCCGGCGCATGCCCGCTTGCTGCTGACCGATGCGGGCGGCTATCGTCTGCAGCCGTGATTGTCCGGCCAGCTAAACTTTAACCTGCCTTGATCTGCACACTGACCGGTGCGTGGTCTGACGGTTTCCAACCGCCGCGCCAGCCGAGATGGATCTTGTAGCTGTCGACCAGCGTTTCGGGCAGGCCCGCGGAATTGACCCAGATGTGATCCAGACGGCGTCCGCGGTTCGAGGCCGCCCAGTCTTTCGCGCGATAGCTCCACCATGTGTAGAGCTTCTGATCGTCCGGCACGGCGAGGCGAGCAATGTCTGCAAACTTCGCCATGTTGCGGGAATCTTCCAGCCGCTCGGTTTCTCCAGGTGTGTGGGAGACGATTTTCAGTAACTGCTTGTGCGACCAGACATCGTTCTCATGCGGAGCGACATTGAGGTCGCCCACCAGTACGCGCGGCGTCTTGGTTTGCTTCTTGTAGGCGGGCCCGAGTTTTTCGAGGAAGTCGAGCTTGTGGGCGAACTTGTCGTTCTTCGCCGGGTCCGGCTCATCCCCGCCGGCGGGCAGGTAGATATTGTGGATCTCGATGCCCGCGACTTTCGCGGCAATCACGCGCGAATGGCCTTCCCGGCACAGGTCCGGCGCCTCGATCCGCTCCAGCGGCAGGCGCGAGGCTATGGCGACACCATGGTGCCCGCCTTTCTGGCCGTTCAGGACAAGATGCTTCAGCCCCATCTCGTTGAAGGCCTTTACCGGGAATTCCCCGTCCTGGCACTTGGTCTCCTGAAGGCAGATCACATCCGGATTTTCCTGCGCAACGAAGGCTTCGATGTTCGGGGCGCGCAGGCGAACCGAGTTGATGTTCCAGCTGACGATCTTGAGAGGTTTAGGCATTCGGGCTGCGTAGCATTGTTCCCTGAAACGTCAACGCGCCCGAACGCGGGGAGTTCGGGCGCGCCTGACGCGGTTTCCAACGTCTCGCCGGGAGGGGAAGGCTCCGGCTGCGACAACACGGTGGTTCACAGCGGGGGGGTCGGGTGCTGCGCGGGGTTTGCCGTGTGTCGACAGTTGCAAAGATGTCACTACGGGCGAAAATTTCAAGTAAAATATGTGTTAAGTGCTTGAGTGACTCTTGGTAACACTCGCCCGGAAAGCGTGGGCTCCCGGGGCGAGTGGTTTCGGAATCTGTTGCAGTTGTTGCACTACTCGTCGTCGAAATCCCTGACGATGAAGAGGCGCGGATTGAGTTTCTTTCCGGTCACCACATTGTGCAATTCGACCTGAGTCAGGTTCCCTGCACTGTCGATCGTGCGCCAGCCGGTCAGGTCATGATCCGGACCGCTGAACAACAGGGTCAGCGTGCCGTCCATTTCGCCATCCGGATCGCGAAGGGTCACCGCCGCCTCATCGCCGCTTTCACTGACGTCCACAATCTCGGCCTCGGTCTCGAAATCGAGATTGTCGTCGAGCAGCAGGGCAAGCGGGGTGGAGCCGAGCGGCACGCGGTCGGTCGTCTCCAGTTCGGAGTCCTGCATCGTGACCGTCGTGCCATTGGCGACGATCAGAAGCGGGGAAGGGGCGTCATAGTCGAACCGCACCTTACCGGGGCGGGAAATGGCGAAGCTGCCCGTGCTGGTCGTAAAGTCCGGCGAGAGCTGGTCGAACCGGCCTGAGGCGGTCTTCACCTTCTCCATGGAGGCGGCGATGTCTTTCAGCAGCGCGGTGCGCTGGGCAGCGGTCATACCGGCCGGCGCCGTGGTGATCTTTGTCGGTGCCGCTTCGGGGGTCGCCTGACGCGCCAGCGCGAGGGGTGTGCCGGCGAGGGCGGCAGCAGCAACCAGGGCAGCGAGCTTGGTCTTCATCGAACGGGTCTCCTTTTCGTGACCTTGCGCTTACACTTAATCGCCTGAACCCTGCCTAAACAGGGCGGGATAAAGGTATTTTGGCCGCTTTTCGTTGGCCGCCATTCAGCTTCAGGGCAGGCACGGTGCAAGACCTGACCGCAGATGAACACGCAGGCGTGTCTGTTGTTCTGCTTGCGAAGTCTGGCCTGAACGCCCATCTTCCGGCCAGACTTTGAAGGAATACTAGCCATGGCCGATGCCGCAGCCCTGCACACCAAAGACACCACCGACCAGGAGTTCATGACCGATGTGGTCGAGGCGTCAAACACCCAGCCCGTGATCGTCGATTTCTGGGCCCCTTGGTGCGGCCCCTGCCGCCAGCTCGGCCCGGTGATCGAGAAAGTGGTCGAGAGCCATAATGGCGCGGTGAAACTGGTGAAGATCAATATCGACGAGAACCCGGCCTATGCCGGCCAGCTCGGCGTGCGCTCTATCCCGGCGGTCTATGCGTTCGACAAGGGCCGCCCGGTCGATGCGTTCATGGGCGCGCTGCCGGAAGGCCAGGTGCGCAGCTTCATCGAAAAGCTCGTCTCCGGGACCGATTCCGCCAAGGAAATCGCAGATGCGCTCGCGCAGGCAGAAGCTGCCAGCCAGGCCGGTGATATCGCGACGGCCGCACAGATCTACGCCGCGATCATTCAGCATGACCCGCAGAATGTCGCCGCGATTGCGGGCCTTGCGCGCTGCTACCTCGCCAATGGTGACAAGGAACGCGCCGCCGAAACGCTGGACATGGTGCCGGAAGACCAGAAGCACGACACCGCTGTCAAAGGCGTGCGCATGGCGATCGACATGATGGAAGACGCTCCGGCTGCCGACGAATTCGACGACTTGCTGAACGCCGTCATGGCGGCGCCGGAAGATCACGCCAAGCGGTTTGAACTGGCTGAGAAATACGCAGCGGCCCAGCGCTATGGCGATGCGGTCGATCACCTGCTGATTATCCTCGGATCCAAGATGGATTGGGAAGAAGGCAAGGCGAAGGAAAAGCTGCTCCAGATTTTCGAAGCGGCGGGCCCGACCGATCCGGCAACAGTCGACGGACGCCGCCGTCTCGCATCCCTTATGTTTGCCTGAGGCAGCCACCTCCCGCATAATGCCGTGATGCGAGGGGGCAACGGCGCCCCGGAGGCAGAATGAGCAGCGTAACCTATCACTCGGTGGATCAGTTGCCGGACACATTGACCGTGTTCCCGCTGCCGGGTGTCGTGCTGTTTCCCCACTGGCATCTGCCGCTCAACATCTTCGAGCCGCGTTACCTGAACATGGTCGACGATGCGATGGCCGGAAACCGGCTGATCGGCATGATCCAGAGCGTTGGCGGTGACCGCCAGAAGCCGGACCTGATTGGCGTTGGCTGTGCCGGGCGCATCACGTCTTATTCCGAAACGGATGATGGCCGTTACCTGATCACCCTGGCCGGCATTGCCCGCTTTCGCGTGCTGGAGGAGCTGGATGTGATGACGCCCTACCGTCAGGTGCGTCCGAACTGGGCGCCTTATGCGAACGATCTGAAACCCGATTCTGTGGTCGGTCTGCCATCGCGCGAGGATCTGGTCGCCGCACTGCGCAAATATGTCAGCAGTCACGACATGAAGGCGGATTGGGATGCGGTTGAAGTGGCTCCCGTCGATGCGCTGGTTCAGGCACTGGCCGCGGGCAGCCCGTTCTCGGTGATGGAGAAGCAGGCCCTGCTGGAAGCGCCCACGCTGAGAGACCGGGCCGACATGCTGATCACAATCCTGACAATGGATTCCGCTGGTCCAGATGACGGAACCCTGCAATAGGACGCCCATGACTGACGACACTTCCAGCACGCGCCGGCCCCATTCGGGCGTTGATCCGCGCCTTCTTGAAATCCTCATCTGCCCGCAGACGCGCCAGCCGCTTCACTACAATGCGGAAACGGATGAACTGGTCTCGCCCAAGGCACGGCTGGCTTATCCGATCCGGGGCGGTATCCCGATCATGCTGCCGGAAGAGGCGCGCGACCTGGACTTGGAAGAGGGCGGGGCATGAGCGCCATGGCCTGGCCCCTGAAGCTCGTCTTCCGCAAATCGGATGGCGCGCTCTATGCCGAATTCGATGACGGCAAGTCCGGTTCGGTTAGCTACAAGCGGCTTAGAGAACAGTCTCCGTCAGCGGCTGTACGCGGCCATGGTAGCGGGCCGCCTCCGCCGCAGGCGCCGGTGCCGGACGATATCAGTGTGCTTCGCGCCGACCCGGTCGGCCGTTATGCGCTCCGCATCGTCTTCTCGGACGGGCACGATAGCGGGCTCTATAACTGGGATCTGATCCGAAAACTCACCGTCGGCGACGAGGCCGTTACTGCATAAGGCTCGGCAGGTGCGGCTGGTCGGCGCTGGCCTGACGCGCCATCGCCCGGCGTAGCGGACCGATCTTGTTGGCCGCCGTCAGGGCAAGACCCCGCAGGGGTTTCAGCACAGCATTGTCGTTTGAAAAGGCCCGGTCGATCACATCCATGAACAGGGCCACGCTCGTCATGTCGAAGCGGCGCCATTGCTGGTAGCGCTCCAGGGCAGGCGCGGCACCATGGTCGAGGCCCACTTCACGCGACTCGACCATGATGTCGATCAGGGCAGCGACGTCCTTGAAGCCGAGGTTCAGGCCTTGTCCGGCCAGCGGGTTGATCCGGTGCGCCGCATCGCCCAGCAGGGCCACACGCGGCCCGGTCATTGCCCGGGCAAGGCGCATTTTCAGCGGATAGGAGATGACAGGCCCGTCGATCGTCATATGTCCGGCGAAATCCTCGAACCGCGCATTCAGCTCCGCCTCGATGTCCTCAACCGGCATCTTTGCCAGCGCTTCGGCGGCGCCGCGCTTCATGTACCAGGCCAGATTGGCCCGGTTGTCCGGCATCGGCAGGGTCGCAAACGGGCCTTCCGGCATGAACAGCTGGCGGGCGATGCCTTTATGCGGACGGTCCAGTTTCACATTCGCGGCGAAGACGGATTTTCCATAATCATGATCCTCCGTCCCGATGCCGAGGGCATCGCGAACCGAGGAATTCACCCCGTCGCAGGCGGCGACCAGCCGGGTGCGGATCCGGGTGCCGTCTTCCAGCACAACGGTCGCCGGACCGGGCCCGTCTTCCAGTCCCTTGAAGCGGGCGCCATTAAGGATAACGAGGCCCTGATCAGTGCCTGCAATCTGACCAGCAACCTCGTCCAGGGCCTTCTGAAGGTCTGCTGACGGGACCATTTGTCCTAGAGGTTGGCCGTCATCATCGTCCGGAAGATCCTCATTTCCGAAGATCACACCGGGGGCGCCGAAGACATGACTGCCTCCATCGGTGGCTTCCAGCCCATTCAGAGCCTCTGTTGTCCCTTCGAGCAGGGGGTGAACCCCGGTGGCCCCCAGCATCCGCCAGCTGCCGCGAACTATAGCAAATGTACGTGTATCCGTTGCAGGCGCTGCAGAAGGATCGCGCGCATCAATCAGGATTGTTGAGAAGCCGCGCTGGACGGCCAGAACCGCCAGAGAGGTGCCAACAGGACCGGCCCCGACAATAACGAGGTCTACAGGTTCGTTGGAGGCGAGGGATGGTTTCGACATGGTGACTAGCTACGCCTGTCTTAATCCTCCGTCTAGCGGTGGTAAGGAATTGGGCGTTTCGCCGCAACGCTGCACATGTTTTGACCACTCGTCTTGAGAATGGGCCTCAGAGCAGAAGCGCCAAGCGACTTTCTTGGGCACCCGAAATCATATCGGAGATGGGAGAGCGCGGGGGGTCCCGAGCTCCGAAACCTGCGACATGGAGGGGCCGAATGGGCCAGTTACTGAAAAGAATGACGCGCGGGGTGGCCTTGCTGCCCGCCTTCGCGTTGACGGGGGCGCTCGCATACGCACAGGACGCGGATCTGGAAGCACGGCTCGCTGCACTGGAAGAGTCGGTGAACAGCAGCGCGAGTTCCTATGTCGACAACTCCTACCTGTTCTTGATCGGCGGCATCATCGTCATGCTGATGGCAGCCGGCTTCATGTGTCTTGAGGTCGGTCTGGTGCGTTCGAAGAACGCTGCCATGCAGTCGATGAAGAACGTTGTGCTGTACGCTGTGGCCGGCTTCATGTTCTGGCTGGTCGGCTACAACATGGCCTATCCGGGCTCCACGATCCTCGGCGGCCTGCTCGGCACGACACCGGTTATCTGGAACGGCGGCGACCTCGAGGCCATGAGCGATGCGGGTTACGCTCCGGCTTCCGACTGGTTCTTTCAGATGGTGTTCGTTGCAACGGCTGCTTCGATTGTCTCCGGTACGGTTGCCGAGCGCGTGAAGCTCTGGCCGTTCCTGATCTTCACAGCTGTCCTGACCGGCTTCATCTATCCGATCGTCGTGTCCTGGGAGTGGGGCGGCGGTTACCTCGACTCCGAATGGGCCTTCTCCGACTTCGCCGGTTCGACGCTGGTGCACTCGACGGGTGGCTGGGCGGCTCTTATGGGCGCGCTGATCATCGGCCCGCGGACAGGCAAGTATTTCGGCAAGCAAGTGAACCCGATGCCGGGCTCCAACATCCCGCTCGCCGGTCTTGGTACTTTTATCCTGTGGTTCGGCTGGTTCGGCTTTAACGGTGCTTCGCAGCTTGCTGCCGGTACGGTGACGGACATCAACTCGGTCGCCCAGATCTTCGCCAACACGAATATGGGGGCTGTCGGCGGTACGCTATTCGCCATGATCACCACCGCAGTCCTCTACAAGGGCAAGGTCGACGCCACGATGGTCTTCAACGGCGCGCTCGGCGGCCTGGTGTCCATCACGGCTGAGCCGCTGGCGCCGTCCATGGGCGCTTCGGTCCTTATCGGCGGCGTGGGCGGTGTCCTGGCTGTCCTGACCGTTCCGGTGCTCGACAAGTTCAAGATCGATGACGTCGTCGGCGCCATCCCGGTCCACCTTGTCTGCGGTATCTGGGGCACGATCATCGTTGCCGCTTCCTACGGCAACAACATCATGCCGAACGAAGCCGGTGACCCGAGCTATGTCGGCCAGCTGGTTGGCGTGGTCCTGACTGGTGTGTTCGTCTCGATCGCTTCCGTGATCGTCTGGATGGCCCTCAAGCTCACGATTGGCGTCCGCGCCAGCGAGGAAGAGGAAATGGCCGGTATGGACGTTTCCGAAGTTGGTCTCGAAGCCTATCCGGACTTCACCAACGCCTAAGGTTGCGGCTCTCCGAAACGAAAACCCCCGGCAGGATCTGCCGGGGGTTTTTTCATTGCGGGAGGGAAGGGGACTTACTGCTCCTGCGTTTCAGCGTCTTCCGGCCTGGCGGCCGGGGGTGTGTTCAGGTCCCCATCCTTCATCGCTTCGGATTCGCTCTCATAATAGGGCCCGCCCACGGCGACTTCCGCAGGTCCGTCCTGCGGGACGATGACTTCCTCGCGCTCGGCCGTGAAGACGAGCTCCTCTTCCGGCTCAGGCGTATCGGCGACGATCACCGGGGCCTTGTTCGTCAATTCGGCGATCTCGAAGGCGTTCTGTTCCAGCCGGGCGCGCTGCAGCTCGTTCAGGTCCTGAACGGACATGCCTTCCAGGTCAGCCGGGATTTCGTCAAAAATTTCGGCTTTGGAGGCGTTAACTGCAGAGGCATCTTCATTCATTTCCTGTGCATTTGCAGACATAACCGTTAACAGCGCAAAGGCTGCGGGTGTGATCAGGGCGCGTGTCATTTCGTGTCTCCTTTCGGGTTTCCTGATTGTCCTGTATCAATAGAGCATCAGGCCGGATGTTCCGTGATTACGGGAATTAAATGCACCAGGACCCTCATGGGACGGGGCAGGGACATGTACCGGCGTGAGCCGGATAATGCCGGATCCGAGCCCCGAAACGCCCCTCTGAAAACGTTAATTCGCCGCTGAAAAAGACTTTCGGGCATTTGCCCAGAGTTAAGGTTGATGGGCCAGATTGACCGCTCCACCGACAACACGGAGCCGTCCCCCTTCATGACCGACTATGCTTATGATGATGACGCAACCCATTTCAGCGTTAGCGATCCTGTCTGGCGCATCCTGACGGGTGCGGCCGCATTTGCGATCGGCGTTTTCATCTGTGGCAGTGTCGGCTCTTATGTTGCGACGGACCCTTCCTGGAATGCCGCGACCGATTCTGATGTTCAGAACCTGTTCGGGCGCTCAGGCGCCGTGTTCGCAGACCTTGCCCGTCAGACGCTCGGCTGGTCGGCATGGACCGCCGGTCTCGCGCTGATGATTGGCGGGGCCATGCGCACTGTGCTGATTGGCGCGCCGCGTGTGCATCGCTGGGTGAAGGGCTTCCTGTTTGTGCCGTTTTCGGCGGCCTTCTTCGCTGCCTGGCCGGTGCCGCAGTCCTGGCCGCTGAGCGCCGGGCTTGGCGGCGTGGTCGGCGATGGCCTGTTCCATTTCGCGGCCATGCCTTTCCGTGCGCTGATGCTGCCGTCCCCTGAAAGCTGGGCCGCCTTTTTCCTCGGTACGCTCGCCCTCTGGGCTGGTCTGTCGGCGCTCGGCTTCCGCCGCGGCGATGCCCGTCTTCTGAAGCATGCGGCCGCATCGTCCGGTGCTCGTGCTGCCCGTCAGGCCAGCGGGGTCGGCGGCTTGCTGCTTGCCATCGCACGTGCCCTCGCACCGAAGCGCAGGATCGAGGTCGAAGACGAGATGGTCGACGTCCGAGAAGATCGCGCTCGCGTCGTGCTGACTGATGACGATGAAACGCCCGGTTTCCTGCGCAAGCGCGGCAAGAATGTCATCGAGATCGAAGAAGACGACGACTTTGATGATGAAGCGGAATACCTCGACGACGCCGAAGACGATTACGATGACTACGAAGACGAAATCGACGACGAAGCCGACGATTATGAAGATGACGAGGATGAAGAGCAGGAGCGTAAGCCGCTCTTCACCCTGCCGAAGCCCAAGGCGAAGCCGCAGTCTGCAGCGCCGCGTGTCTCCAAGCCGGTCGAACGCCGCCGCAAGGCCGGACGCCTGCCGTCGATCGATCTCCTGGAACAGACGGTCGAACGCGCCGACTCGATCGATGAGGATGCGCTGCTCGCGAAGGCTGCGAAACTTTCAGACGTTCTGAAGGAGTTCGGTGTTCGCGGCCGCGTCAAGGAAGTGCGCCCGGGCCCGGTGATTACCCTGTTCGAAATGGAGCCGGCGCCGGGCGTGAAATCTTCCCGCGTCATCTCTCTGGCAGACGACATTGCCCGCTCGATGAGCGCGAAATCCGCCCGCGTCGCGGTTGTGCCGGGCAAGAATGCGATCGGTATCGAACTGCCGAATGAAGATCGCGATACGGTGTATCTCCGCACGCTGCTGCAATCGGACGCCTATACCGGCTCACGGGCCAGCCTTCCGATGGCGCTGGGTGAAGACATTGGCGGCGTGCCGACCGTGGTCGACCTGGCCAAGATGCCTCACTTGCTGATCGCGGGTACGACAGGCTCGGGTAAGTCGGTCGGTGTGAACGCGATGATCCTGTCACTGATCTACCGTCACACGCCGGAACAGTGCCGTTTCATCATGATCGACCCAAAAATGCTCGAGCTCTCGATCTATGAAGGCATCCCGCACCTGCTGGCACCGGTTGTGACCGATCCGAAGAAAGCCGTGAACGCGCTGCAGTGGACCGTGCGCGAAATGGAAAGCCGCTATGAACTGATGTCGAAAGCGGGCGTCCGGAACCTCGCGGGCTTCAACGAGAAAGCCGCGAAATACCGCAATGCCGGCGAGAACCTCGTTCGCAAGGTGCAGACCGGTTTCGATGATCGCGGCAAGCCGGTCTACGAAACCGAGATCCTGCCGACCGAGCATATTCCGAACATCGTGGTCGTGATCGACGAGATGGCCGATCTGATGCTGGTGGCCGGCAAGGAAGTGGAAGGCTGCGTCCAGCGTCTCGCCCAGATGGCGCGTGCGGCCGGCATCCACCTGATCACTGCAACGCAGCGACCGTCCGTGGACGTCATTACCGGTACGATCAAGGCGAACTTCCCGACTCGTATCTCCTACATGGTGACGACGAAGATCGACTCCCGGACAATCCTCAACGAGCAGGGCGCTGAACAGCTGCTCGGCATGGGCGACCTGCTCTACCAGGCACCGGGCCATAAATCGACGCGCCTGCATGGCCCGTTCGTTTCCGATGAAGACGTCGGCGCGGTCACCGACTGGCTGCGTGAGCAGGGCGAGCCGGACTATGTGATGGATATCCTGGAAGCGCCGGATGATGGCTCCACCGGTTCGGCCGTGATGGATGCGATGCTCGGCACTTCAACCGGCGACGAAGAAGACGATCTCTTCTCGCAGGCCATCGCCATTGTTGTGCGCGACCAGCGCGCCTCGACGTCTTACCTGCAGCGCCGCTTGAAGATCGGTTACAACAAGGCGGCGGGCGTCATCGACCGGCTGGAGGAAGAGGGCATCATTTCCGCGCCGAACCACGCCGGCAAACGCGAAGTATTGGCGAACGGACGCCCCTCTCCGGAATGACCGTCGCCTGAACAATCTCACCCGGCTAAGGTGGGCAATTGGGGCAACCCCCGTTCGCGGTGAAATGCGAACGGGGGTTTCAATTTGTGGAGGTGTCAGCCCATCGGGTACTGGATGTCCTTCGTCACCGCGTCGCAGGCCTTCATCACGTCATCCGACAGGGTGAGGTCTGCAGCGGCGAAGATGTCGTCCAACTGGTCGAACTTCGAGACACCGACAATGGTGGAGGCCACGAATTTGTGCTGCTTCGACCAGGCGGTAGCGAGGGTGACGACGTTGATGCCGGCCTCCTTCGCGATGTCCATGAACCTTGCCGTCGAGGCGAGCGATTTCTCGTTCACGAAGCGGTGGGCCATCGCTGCCTGTCGGCCGCCAATCTCCAGATAGCGGGAGAAGCGTGCGCCTTCCGGCCGTGCGCCATCCTGATATTTGCCGGAGAGGACACCGCCGCCGATTGGGGAGTATGGGATCAGGCTGACGTCTTCCTTCACGCAGACCTTGGAGAGCGCGTCCTCGAAGCGGCGGTTGTTCAGGCTGAAATTTTTCTGGATCGTCTCGTAGCGAACGGTGCCGAGTCGGCTGGACGCTTCGAGGCTTTTCATCAGGCCCCATGCATCTTCGTTTGAACAGCCGACGATGCGGACCTTTCCGGCCTGGACGAGGTCATCCAGCGTTTCCATCGTCTCGTCATAGGCTGTGCCATGGTCCGGCCAGTGGGTCTGGTAAAGGTCCACATAGTCCGTTCCGAGACGGGTGAGGCTGTCCTCGATGGCTTTGGTGATGTTGTGGCGGTCGAGCGCGGTCATGCCGGCGCGCTGGCTGCCCTTGATCCAGCCATGTGAAGGTCCGCAGACCTTGGTCGCCAGGATGATGGAATCCCGGTCCTTGGTCTTCAGCCATTTGCCAACAATTTCCTCCGTGCGGCCGGCCCATTTGGTATCGGGCGGGACGGGGTAGTTCTCAGCGGTGTCGTAGAAATTGATCCCGGCGTCGAAGCTCGCGTCGAGAATCCGCAGGGATTCAGCCTCATCGGTCTGGGAACCGAAGGTCATCGTGCCCATACAGATATCGGATACATAGATGGCGCTTCGGCCGAGGCGGCGGTGTTGCATGTTGGCGTTCTCCCTGTCTTGTTGCGGCGACACTAGCGGCCAGAAACGGCATGACCAGAGGCGAGCGCGAACAAATTCGTGAGACGCCCGCCCGCCTTACTCTGCGTCGGTCAGCAGCTGGGTGAAATCGATCACTTCAAAGCCATGGCCGGTGGCGCGAACGAACTTTTCGAAATCCGCCTTTGAAACCGTCGTTGTGCCGGTATTGGTGAGCGGGTGGAAGTTGACCGGTTCATGTTCCATGAGTGCGGCGTCGACAAGGAACCGCACGCGGCCTTCGGTGTCGTTCATCAAGGCAAATGCGGTGACCGAGCCGGGCGTCACGCCGAGCAGTTCCTCCATCAGGTCTGGCGAACCAAAGGACAGCCGCTTCGTCCCGATCAGTTTGTGCAACTTGTTCAGCTTCAGCTGAGAGTGCGCCTCTGCCGCGATCAGGATGATGTTGCCGTCCTTGTCCTTGAGGAACAGGTTCTTTGTATGCCCGCCGGGCAGGGTGCGTTTCACGTCCGTGCTCTGGTCCACAGTGAACACAGCCTCGTGCCACTGTGTCGAGTGCGCGATGCCCAGCTGGTCTAGATAGGCGAACAGGTCGTCGGGGGTTGCCGTCATGGGGCCCTTTGGGCCAAGACTTGTGGCCTCCGTCAAGCGCAGAGCCTCCCCCATGTTTCTTGATTGCTACAAAATCTACGATGTCGCGCCGGATCTGGTGCCTGCGCGGTCAAATCGTGACTGGATGGACGCCTTTACCGACCGCCATCCCTATCGTTGCCTGCCGCTGACCATGGCGAACTCCACGGGCTGGGAATTGCTGGCGCCGATGGACATCAAGATCGAGTGGAATGGCGGCCCGCGAAACGAGGACATCCGCCTGCTGACCCGTGGCGACCCGCGCAGCATCGAGAGTTTTGCCGGGGCGCACTTCGCCCGCGGCATCGTCACCTTCCACACCGGCCACCTCTTCCGCACGCCGCCCGGCTGGGGCGTCTGGGTGACTGGCCCGCCGAACTGGCCGAAGGATGGGATCTATCCGCTGACGGGCCTGGTTGAGACCGACTGGCTGCCATTCCCGTTCACGATGAACTGGCAGATGACCCGCAAGGGCAGCGTGATCTTCGAAAAGGGCGAGCCCTTCGCTTTCATCACACTGATGGAGCACAAGAAGCTGGAAGAGATTCAGCCGGAGCGGAAACTCCTGCGCTCGAACGAGGAACTGGTGAAGGAATACAATGCCTGGACGGAAAGCCGCGCCGACTTCAACAAGCGGCTTGGTGAGGGCGAAGAGAGCGCAATGAAGGAGCGCTGGCAGCGCCATTATATGCGTGGCGAAAAGCCGACCGGCGACAAGGCTGACAGCCACCAGACCAAGCGTCGCCTGAAGCCGCCGAAAGAGATTTCATGATCACAATCCGGGCCTATGCGCCCGCAGACCTGCCGGCCCTGCACGCGATCAACGAGCAGGGCGTGCCGGGCGTCAGCCGCGAAACACCCGAAGATCTGGCCAAGTGGCTATCTCTCTCCGAATGCCTCGTTGCGGTGGGGGAAGACGGCCAGCCAGTCGGTTTCCTGAATCTCGTGCCGCCGGGCACGGCTGCCTATACCAGCGACAATCTCCGCTGGTTCGAGGCGCGGGGCGGCAATGTGAATTATGTCGACCGGATCGCCATCGATGCGCGTGCGCGGGGCCAGCGGATCGGCGAAGCGCTCTATCAGGCGGTGTTTGCGGTCTGCGCCGGGCGCTACGATGCCATTGGATGCGAGGTGAACCGCCTGCCGCCCAATCCGGGCTCGCTGCGCTTCCACAAACGGCTGGGTTTCGAGGAAGTCGGCGGCCAGGCCTTCGTGCCCGGCGAAAAGGAAGTGATCTATCTGGAGCGGAAGCTCTGACGCTCAGTCCTTGCGGCTCGCCTTTTCCACAATCCCGCTTGTACCTTGCCGTTTCTCCAGCGCAGTCGCCACATCGTCGAGGCTGACACCGCGCACGCGCAGGGCAACAAGGGCGTGATAGAGCATGTCGGCGGCTTCGCTGGCGACGCGTTCATTGCTTTCTTCGCGCAGGGCCTGGATGAATTCGCCGGCTTCTTCCTCCGCCTTGTCCGCGCAGGCGCCGACGCCTTTCGACAGCAGCTTTGCCGTCCAGGACGCGCTCGCGTCGCCCGTTTCGGCGCGCGTATCGATGGTCATGCCCAGATGGGCGAGGGCTTCGGCGAGGCGGTCGGCGGATCCGAGAATAGACATGGGGCCTCCATACTCTCCTTCCGCGAGGGGAGGAAGCCTGCCCGCTTGACGCAGGCCGCCACCGCGTCACTTTTACCTGAAACGAGGAGGATTCCAGATGAACGACCGGGTGACGATCACGCATCTTGAAGACGGCATCGCCGATGTCCGTATGGTGCGCACCGACAAGATGAATGCGCTCGACCCTGCCCAGTTCAAGGCGCTGGCCGACACGATCGAGGAGCTGCACGGCACAAAGGGCCTGCGCTGCGTCGTGCTGTCAGGGGAGGGGCGGGCCTTCTGTGCGGGCCTCGACCTGTCCAGCATGTCAGGTAATTCCTCCGGCGATGGGGAGAAGAAAAAAGGCGGCGCAACGGGCGACCTTGCCACGCGGGCCTTCGGCGATGCAAACCTCGCCCAATACGTCGCCTGGGGCTGGCGGAAGCTGGAAGTGCCCGTGATTGCGGCCGCTCACGGCGTGGCCTTCGGCGGCGGGTTCCAGATCCTGTCAGGCGCGGACGTGCGCTTCATCCATCCGGACACGCGCTGTGCGATCATGGAAATGAAGTGGGGCCTGGTGCCCGACATGGCCGGCTTCCCCCTGTGGCGGGGCAATGCGCGCGACGATGTGATCCGCGAGCTGACCTATACCAACCGGGAGTTCAATGGCCGCGAAGCGCACGCCATGGGCTTTGCCACGCACGTCTCCGAGACGCCGCTGGAGGACGCGCTGGCACTGGCCAAGATCATCGCCAACAAGCACCCGGCCGCAATGCGCGGCGCCAAAACGCTGTGCAATGCGATGGCGGAGCTGTCGGACGCAGACCTCCTGATGCTGGAAAGCACCGAACAGCTGAAAGTCATCCGCACGCCCAACCAGATGGAAGCGGTGATGGCCGAGATGCAGAAGCGCAAACCCGTCTTCGCGGAATAAAATTTAGAACGGGCGGACGGGCGCCCCGGCGGCATGCAATGCGCGCCGGGCGTCTGCCACGGTCGCTTCGCCGAAATGGAAGATCGAGGCGGCGAGCACAGCGCTCGCCCCGCCGTCCAGCACGGCGGCTGGCATGTCGTCCACGCTGCCGGCGCCGCCGCTGGCCACAACCGGAATGTTTACAACAGATGTGACCGCCTTCAGCAGCGGGATGTCATAGCCGGATTTGGTGCCGTCCTTGTCCATGCTGGTCAGCAGGATCTCGCCGGCACCGCGCTTTTCGGCTTCCTTTGCGAACGCCACCGCGTCGATGCCCGTGGCCGTGCGGCCGCCATGGGTGAAGATCTCCCAATGGCCGCCTTCCTCGTCATTGACGCGCCGCGCATCGATGGCGACGACGACAGCCTGGCGCCCGGCCTTGGCGGCGCAGCGGGAGATGACGGAAGGGTCTGCGACCGCGGCGGAATTGATCGCCACCTTGTCGGCCCCGGCCCGGAGCAGCGCGACGAGGTCGTCTGCGCTGCGCACGCCGCCGCCCACCGTCAGGGGCATGAAGCACTGTTCTGCCGTCGCTGAGACGATGTCGAGCAGGGTGCCGCGGCCTTCGTGGCTGGCGGTGATATCGAGGAAACAGAGCTCGTCTGCGCCTTGCGCGTCATAGGCCTTGGCCAGCGCGACGGGGTCGCCCGCGTCCTTTAAGTCCACGAAGTTGACGCCCTTGACGGTACGCCCGTCTTTCACGTCGAGGCAGGGGATGATGCGGGTCTTGAGGCTCATGGGCATGGCTTTAGCCGGGAAAGTCCGCCCCGCAAAGCTGCGATCTGTCCCACAACTTATCCAACACCCCCTCCGGGGACGCGGCACCGTGTAAACACCGTGAATAGACCATGTATGGACCATGAATAGATCAAATTTCACAGACCTTCTGGACGGCCCCTTAAGCAGGAAACTGCATAAGGCGAGGCATGGGACTGGGACGGGATTGGATGCCGCCGCGCGAGGTGCGCCGGGCGGTCAGGCTCGGGGCGATCATCACGATCGGCTCGATCTTCTTCACCGTCTTCCCCGTCTGGGTCTGGCTGCAGATCGACCCCGTCATCCGCTTGCGTGACATCTACATTTCCTGCGTCGTGCTGCCGACCCTGATCTCGCCGACCTGCAGCTTCTTCGTCCTGCGCGCCCAGATCCGGGCCGAGCGGCTGGCGGCGCTGAACGACCAGCTGGCCAATCATGACGAACTGACCGGCCTGCCGAACCGCCGCGCCTTTTTCGCGCGGGCAGGGACGCTGCAGACCGACGCGCATCGCAGCACCGACATTTTCGCCTGCGCCATTGCCGACATCGACAATTTCAAACGCATCAATGACACCCACGGCCATGATACGGGTGACCGGGTGCTGAAAGGGCTGGCCGCCGCGCTGGCAGACCTTGCCTCGGACGGCATCATCCTGGCCCGGCTTGGCGGGGAGGAATTCGCCGTCGCGGGCACGTTCGCCAGCGAGGCCGCCGCGCGCATCTGGTTCGAGGCGCTGGTGCGCGCCGTGGAACACCGGCATCCGGGAAACCTGCCGGTGACGATCAGCCTCGGCTGGTGTGTGGCGGAAGCTGCGGAGAATCTTTCCTCACAACTCAGCCGGGCAGACCATGCGCTCTACGAGGCAAAGGCCCGCGGCAAGAACTGCGCGGTTAAGACGGCAACCGCCGGGCCGCGAGTGGTGGCGGTGGCGTAAGTCGCCGAAAGGTTTGACACCCGGGCAAGGCCCCCTCATGTCTGGGGCATGACCGAACACGAAAAAGACGAAGCCGCCCGCTGGGCAAGAATGGTCGACGCAGAGGAACGCGCCTTCGCGCTGCTGGACGCAATCGAGGCTGCGGGCATCATGAAACCAGGCCGCACCGAAGGCGAGGTCGACCGCGACATCGAAACCATCGCGGCCGAGCAGTTCGGGATAAAGCGCAACTGGCACCAGCGCCTCGTGCGCGCCGGGCCGAACACGACCTGCATCTTCTCGGACATGCCGGACGAAGTGACCATCGGGCCGGAGGACACGGTCTATGTCGACATGGGCCCCGTCTTCGAACAGGCGGAGGCCGACGTCGGCCGCACCTATGCGATGGGGCAGGACCCGGCCCGCCACACGCTGGTCGCCGCGCTGCCCGAAGTGTTCGAGGAAATGCGCGCCTTCACCCTCAGCAAACCGGATGTAACGGGGGCGGAGGTTTATGACTTTGCCTGCCGCGCGGCGGAGGCGCGGGGCTATCATTTCGGCGGCAAGATCGCCGGGCACACCGTGGGGGAGTTCCCGCACGCCACCTGGCCGCTGGAACAGGCCCTCCAGCGCCTCTGGCCGGACAACCCGCAGCCGCTGAGCACGCCCGACCATCTCGGCCGCCCCCGCTACTGGATTTTAGAAGCCCACCTCGTAGAGCCGGGCCGCCAATGGGGCGGCTTTTATGAGCGGCTTCTCAGGCTCTGATAGCACAGAGAATCATCAGCATCTGGAATAGCGCGCGGAGCCTATTGGGAACGGAGGCGGTGTTCGCGAGCTCTGCCTTAAACGGAAAATTGACGCCGGTCTTCAGGCCGTCGGTTTAGCGATCAAGGCGCAGAATTTCCCGCTACGCTCCGGATGTATGCCACACGCTCATCCGTGCCCGTGATTTCGGTGCGGACGACATCGCCTGTGTCGGTGGCGATGGTGTCGAGGGTGGCGGCGATCATGTAGGGGAAGGCCTGGTGCAGGTCGGCGCTGGTGCCGGTGCTGCCGATGTCGGTCTCGAAGGCTTTCTCCCAGTCGCTGGCGTCTTTGGCCGGGTCGACGAGATAGCCGTCCAGCAGGATGAAATGCGTATAGGTCGTGTAGGTCTTCGGCGCGAATTCAGAGCCGAGCGCGAACGTGGCGCCGGCGGACCGTCCGCTGGGCCCGAAGACGGCGGAGGATTTGCCGGAGCTTGCCGCCGCCGGGGAAAATTCCACGCCCTGGGCGGCCATGGTGACATGGTCAAATTCCGCCGTATCATTCACGCGCACGCGCTTTTCCGGCGCGCCCGTTCCGTAGCGCAGCAGGACCACCAGGTCCGGCTGGCTGCTTGGCGCGGCGCGGGTCAGCCCCTGGGCGCCAAAGGCCTGTTCGACATAGGCGGCATATTCGAGGAAGTCGGCATTCGTCGGGGTGATGCGGCTGTCCATCGGTGCCAGCGCGTAGGATTTCGCCGCGGCGGCCTCCGCGCTCGCCGAACTGCTGGCGGAGACATAATGTTCCGGGATGGCGGCCTGATCAGGCCCGGCTGCGGTGGCGCAATTGCCGAGCGCCAGAAGCGATGCCAGCGCGGCACTCACTGACAAAGCCCGAAGCATGGATTACTCCTGTAGGTTGCCTTCGGTCAACCTATCGGAAAGTCAGCCTCTCGCAAGCGCAATCGCTTCGGCGGGCACGATGTCCCCGTCATAAAGGGCGCGTCCGAGGATGCTGCCCGCGATGGGTGCATCCGCCGCCATCAGGGCACGGATGTCGTCCACGCTGGCGACGCCGCCCGAGGCGATGACAGGGATGGAGAC
The DNA here is from genome assembly GCF_003263315.1 of Hyphomonas sp. GM-8P. Lineage (NCBI taxonomy): Bacteria > Pseudomonadati > Pseudomonadota > Alphaproteobacteria > Hyphomonadales > Hyphomonadaceae > Hyphomonas > Hyphomonas sp. GM-8P. The sequence continues at coordinate 79,697 of NZ_AWFE01000116.1, read as the reverse complement.
CGTGCCCGCGAGCTCTGCCGTGAACGGAACATTGACGCCGGTCTTCAGGCCGTCGCGGCCGATGTCCGTCGCGACGATGGCGGCGACGCCGCAGCCTTCAAACGCCTTGGCGAGTTCGGTTGCCTTCATGTCGCTGGTCTCGGCCCAGCCTTCGACCGCCACCATGCCATTCTTCGCATCGATGCCGACGACAATTTGACCGGGCAGTGCGCGGGCGGCTTCCTTCACCAGCTCCGGATCGCGCAGGGCCACGGTGCCGAGGATGACGCGGGAAATGCCGGCTTCCAGCCAGGCGTCGATCTGTGCCCGCGTGCGGATGCCGCCGCCGAGCTGGACCGGCGCATCGGTGGCCTTCAGGATCGCCTCGACCGCCGCGCGGTTCACGGCCTTGCCCTCGAAGGCGCCGTTCAGGTCTACCACGTGAAGATGGGTGAAGCCTGCGTCCCGGAAGGATTTCGCCTGCGCCGCCGGGCTGTCGGAGAAGACGGTCGCCTGGTCCATCTCGCCGCGCAGGAGGCGCACGCACTGGCCGTCTTTCAGGTCGATGGCGGGGTAGAGGGTAAAGGTCATGCGTGTACTCAGGGCGCCCATTGCAGGAAATTGGAGAGGATCTTGAGGCCGGTCTTCTGGCTCTTCTCCGGGTGGAACTGCGTGCCGAACATGTTGCGCCGAGCCACCGCCGCCACGATCTGGTGTCCATAGTCGGCGGTTGCGGCGATGTCGGCCGGGTTGTCGGGCTTCATCGCATAGGAATGGGTGAAATAGACGTGCGGGTCGTCGCCAAGGCCGGCCAGCACGGGGTGAGGCTGAAGGTGGGTAAAGGTCAGCCCGTTCCAGCCCATGTGCGGCACGCGGAAGCCTTCGCCCGGCTCGATCAGCTCCACCGTGCCCTTGATCCAGCCGAGGCCGGCCGTGTAGCCGTCTTCGAGGCCCGCGGTCGCCATCAGCTGCATGCCGACGCAGATGCCGAAGAAGGGCTTCGCCTGCTTCAGCACCGCCTCGTTGAGCGCGTCCTCCACGCCCTCCCGGGCGCGCAGACCCGCGGCGCAGTCGGCAAAATGGCCGACGCCGGGCAGGACGATGCGGGTGGATTCGAGGATGACTTCGGGGGAATCGGTCACGATAATCTCGTGGCTCGTTCCCGCCAGCGCCGCCGCCTCCCGCAAGGCCCGTTCAGCCGAGTGGAGGTTGCCGGAGCCGTAATCGATCAGCGCGACCTGTGTCATGCGCGCGTGTTAGCGGGGCGGCGGGCAGAGGAAAAGGCATTTCGTGTCACGGGCGTGGTTCTTCCTTGTGGGAAAGCAGGCTAGGCTCGCGCTGCTGCCAGTATTGCACTTGAGGGTATCCATGCCGGAAATCATACAGGATACGAAGACCTTCCGGGCTGACCGGGCCTGGGGGGCGCGAGATATCGCCCGCATCGACGGGGCGAGCGTGCGCCTGCACTGGACCGACCAGCCCTATGAATGGCACGTCAATGACGGCGAAGAGGTCTTCGTCGTGCTGCAGGGCGTGGTCGACATGCACTATCGCGAGCGCGGGCAGGAAAAGATCGTCCAGCTCTCGCCGGGGGACATGTTTGTCGCCGGAGTGGGGGACGAGCACGTGGCCCATCCCATCGGGGAGGCACGGGTGCTCGTGATCGAGCGCGAAGGCTCCGTCTGACAGTCCGCCGGTCCGGTTTTCCTTGTGCAAGGGCAGGGGCTGTCCCAATGTTCGCACCAGACTCGAGACCAAAACCGGAGCTTGCCCCATGCGCCCCATCCTGCCGCTTCTTTCCACCGCGCTCCTCGCCGCCTGTATCACCGGCCCCGCCTGGCCGGACAGCCGCGACGGGAAACTGATCGGGCAGGTGGAACAGAAGGCGGAGCTGTCGAGCAGCCTGTCGGACCAGATCTGGGAATGGGCCGAGGTCGGCTATCAGGAGGAAAAATCCTCCAGCCTGCTTCAGCAGACGCTGAAAGTCGAAGGCTTCGACATCGAGGCAGGCGTCGCCGGCATTCCGACGGCCTTCGTGGCCGAATACGGCACCGGCGGACCCGTCATCGCCATCCTCGCCGAGTTCGACGCACTGCCCGGCATCAACCAGACTGCCAGCCCCGACTGGGAAGAGCGAGACGGCATGGGCGCAGGCCACGCCTGCGGCCACAACCTCTTCGCGGCAGGCTCCACCACGGCGGCCATCGCCATCAAGGATTGGCTGGAAGAGACCGGCACACCGGGCCGAATCCGGCTCTACGGCACGCCGGCGGAAGAGGGCGGCAGCGGCAAGGTCTATATGGTCCGCGCGGGCCTCTTCAACGATGTCGACATCGCGCTGCACTGGCATGCGGGGGACCGCAACTCCGCTGCCGCGCGCACGACGCTGGCAAACCGCTCAGCCAAGTTCCGGTTCCGCGGGCTTTCGGCTCACGCGGCGGGCGCGCCGGAGAAGGGCCGCTCGGCGCTCGACGGCGTCGAGGCATTCAACATGATGGCCAACATGATGCATGAGCACATCCCGCAGGAAGCGCGCATCCATTACGTGATCACCTCCGGCGGGTCAGCCCCGAACGTGGTGCCGGACTTCGCCGAAGTCTTCTACTATGTCCGCCACCCGTCCGCCGATGGTGTCGAGGAGATCTGGCCGCGCCTTGAGGCCGCCGCGAAAGGCGCCGCGATGGGCACCGGCACGACGGTCGATTGGGAAATCATCCACGGGAACAACCCGCTGCTGGTCAACGAGACACTCGCCAAGATGATGGATGAGAAACTCCGCGAAGTCGGCGGGGTTACCTATAACGAAGAAGAGCAGGCCTTCGCTACAGCCATCTATGAAACGCTGACCACACCGACCCTGCCGCTTGGCTCGGAATCCGAAGTGCAGCCCTACGAAGTCTCGCTCGGCTACGGCTCCACCGATGTGGGCGATGTGTCCTATGCCGTGCCGACCGTGGGCCTCAATACTGCGACCTGGGTACCGGGCACGCCGGCACACTCCTGGCAGGCGGTTGCGGCCTCCGGCACGTCGATCGGCCACAAGGGCACGCAGGTGGCGGCAAAGACGCTGACACTGGCGGCGATCGAGCTCTTCACGAATTCGAAGCTGCGTGAGGAAGCCCGCAAGGAATTCGATGAGAAGCGCGGACCGGATTATCAGTACCGTTCGCTTCTGGGCGACCGCGACCCGCCGCTCGATTACCGGAAATAGAGGCCGGAAAACTCCGGACACGTCGCGCTGGCGGAAATGTGGGAAGTGGGCTTGCCCGCCCGCCGGCGTCAGCTGCGCGCCATGCCTTCATTGTCAGCCCGGTCCAGCGGCCGCTGATCGCGGGCCAACGCGTCTGCAAGTTCGGCAGGGTCGATGGCGATGAACTTGGTTTGCGTCCGCTCACCGCGTTTCGTGTGGACGATCATCGTGGTGGCGATCCGACGGAAAGCGAGAAAGGACGGGCTGTCCAGAGGCTCTTCTTCTGTTTCGATCGTATAATTACCTGCAGGCCATTCTTCTTCGAGACTGTCGAGATAAAACGGGCTGCGGAACGTTACGAGTTGTTTTGAAATGCGATTCGTCATGGTGGTTCCTTTCCGGTCTCCACCTTTCACGCCTGTGGACTCCGGATTGATACGGGAAGCCGCATCCGGAAAGCGGGTCCGGACGCGGCCCCTGGGTGCGATCAGGCGTAGGGGGGTGCCCGACCGCGTTCGGGAACAACTAGTTCTTCAGGGGGATTTCCTTGTCCTGCTTGCCTTGCTGGCGGGCTTGTGCTGCGCGCCTTTCCTCCAACGATTGCGGCTGTGAGGGCTTTCCTGGCTGGTCCTGTTTGTTTTTGTTGTTTTGGGAGGACATCGGATTGGCTTTCATCTGTACGGAAAAAATATTCCGTATCCCATATATGGGGATGCTAGCCGTCGATTACATCGGGCGTGCAGAATTAAAGACGTTTCCTCCGCCGAGTCAGACGCTGCGCTCTGTACTGGCGGCAGACGTCTTCAGAGCTTTGGCGATTTCGGAAATCTCGCCTTCGTCCAGTGTTTCCTTTTTGAGCAGGTCCTGCGCGCACTTTTCAAGAAGGTCGCGATTGTCCGACAGAACAGCCGTCGTGCGCTGGAATGCGTCGCGGATGATGTCGGCCGTGGCCGCGTCGAGGCGTTCGGCCGTGGCTTCGCTGATGGACCGTGACCTGACGGCTGTGTTGTCCAGGAAGAGGGGGCGGTCTTCCTGGAAGACCATGTGGCCAAGTGCCTCGTCCATGCCGAATCGCTCGACCATGCTGCGCGCGATGTCGGTGGCCTTGGAGAGATCATCGGCGGCGCCCGTGGAGACTTCGTCGAAAATCAGTTTCTCGGCGGCCCGTCCGCCAAGCAACACGCAGATCTTGCTGATCAGTTCTTCCCGGGTCATCAGGTAACGATCTTCCGTGGGCCGCTGGATTGTGTAACCGAGTGCGCCGACCCCGCGCGGAATGATGGAAACCTTGTGCACCTTGTCCGATCCCGGCAGGGCGAGGGCCATGATCGCGTGTCCCATTTCATGATGGGCCACGATTCGGCGCTCTTTCTCGTTGAGCAGGCGATTGCGCTTCTCCAACCCGGCGACAATACGCTCGATGGCGGCGGAAAAATCCTCCATGCCAACTGCGGCCGCCCGGCGGCGGGTGGCCAGGATCGCTGCCTCGTTCACGAGGTTTGCCAGGTCGGCGCCTGTGAACCCGGTGGTCATCGATGCTACTGGCTCAAGGTCAACGTCCGGCCCCAGATGAATCTTGCGGGTGTGGACTTTCAGGATCGCGATCCGGCCCGCCTTGTCAGGTTTGTCGACGAGGACCTGCCGGTCGAACCGGCCGGCGCGCAGGAGCGCGGGATCGAGGATTTCCGGACGGTTGGTTGCGGCCAGCAGGACGATCCCTGACGAGGGATCGAAGCCGTCGAGTTCCGCGAGCAACTGGTTCAGGGTCTGCTCGCGTTCATCATTGCCGACGATCTGTCCGAGGCTGCGGGCGCGGCCGAGGGCATCAAGTTCGTCAACGAAGATGATCGCCGGCGCCATCTTCCGGGCCTGGGTGAAGAGGTCACGCACACGTGCAGCGCCGACGCCGACGAAGACTTCGACAAATTGCGATCCGCTGATCGAGAAGAATGGCACGCCGGCCTGACCGGCCACGGCGCGGGCCAGCAGGGTCTTGCCGGTCCCGGGCGGGCCGACCAGCAGCACGCCTTTCGGAACGTGCGCGCCGAGCCTTTCATATTCACCGGGATTCTTCAGGAAATCGATGATCTCCATGAGTTCGAGCTTTGCTTCATCGACACCGGCAACATCATCGAAGGTGACCCCGGTTTCCTCTTCGGCAAAGATCTTTGCGCCGCTTTTCCCGAGCGAAATGGCGCCGCCGCCTGCGCCGATCGACCGGCGGAACAGAAAGAAATAGAGCCCCAGAAACAGGATGAGCGGGGCCAGCATGGACACGAGCGCGCCGAAAACGGGGTTCGGCGGAACATTTTCGATTTCCACGTCCATGCCTTCGAGCCGGTCGGCGAGGGCTGGATCGACCAGGCTGGTCCGGAACCGTTCATTCCCGTCGACAGGCTGTCGAAACGTACCGGAGAGGGTGGCCCCCGAGATCGTCACCTTCTCGACCTGACCCTCGCGCGCAAGCTTTTCGAACTCGCTGTAGGACAGCCGTGCCCGGTCCGCCGGTCCGGATAGGAGAGCCTGCATCAGGAAATAAAGCGCGACCAGCGACATGAAGGGCCAGAGCTGGAATTCGTCGTCGTTCTTCATTCCGGTCCCTGATGCGGCTGGATCGCACGATACGTACAGATCACGCCACATGATAGGCAGCCGTCAGGCCGAAGGCAAAGACGATACGCCGCCGCACTTTGGGGTTTGTGGCAGGTTTGGTGGGATTTAGAGGCTGCCCTTGGTGCTGGCAGGCTTGCCGCCGAGCTTCGGATCGACTGTTACCGCAGCGCGCAGGGCGCGGGCCGTGGCCTTGAAGCAGCTCTCGGCAATATGGTGGCAGTTCTCGCCGTAGAGGTTCTCCACGTGCAGGCACATGCCGCCATTGCCGGCGAGGGCATGGAAGAACTCCTTGAAGAGTTCGGTGTCCATCTCGCCGATCTTGTCGCGCGTGAATTGTACTTTCCACACCAGATAGGGCCGTTTGCAGAGGTCGAGGCTCGCCCGGCTCAGCGTTTCGTCCATGGGTATATAGGCCGTGCCGAAACGAGTGATGCCGGCAAAGTCGCCCAGCGCCTTCAGGATGGCCTGGCCGATGACAATACCAGTGTCCTCGACACTGTGGTGCATGTCGATATGCAGGTCGCCGTCGCAGCGCACAGTCAGGTCGATGGCGGAATGCTTGGAGAAGCTTTCCAGCATATGGTCGAAAAAGCCGATCCCGGTCTGGATGTCGGATTTTCCTGTGCCGTCGAGGTCCACGGTAACGGAAATGTCGGTTTCCTTGGTCTTGCGGCTGACGGTGGCGGTGCGGTTCTGGGTCATGGCTGCCGATATAGTGTTTAGATCGCGCTACAGCTAGCGCATCTTGTTCACTGATTTCTAAACATATTGGGGGAATGTGCGCCCGGGAACGCACGCCCTGTGGTGTGCCGAGGCGAGGTACCTTTGCGCAAGCTGTCGCAGATACGCCGGTTTTTCGGCTCAATGACGCTGCCGGCATTTGCCGCGACTGCCGGCGCGATTGCGGCTATTCTCGTTTTCTCTGCCGTTGTGGTGCTGGAACAAACCTATCGGGTTCTTGTCGAGGGCAAGGCATGGAGCGAGCTTGCCTCGCCTCCGGAAGTCATGGCCGGCCTCGTGCTGATGTCGATGACCGTCGCGGCCGGTGCGGCATTCCTGTTGGCCCGCTCCTTCCAGCGCTTCCTGCAGAAATTTCTCGCCTATCTGGACGATACGACGCCGGTTCGCCCGCGCGGCGTGGAATCGGTCATGTTCAAGGAGCTGCGCCGCCTGCGCGTGGCGGTGACGCGCCGCGTCAGCCATCTTCGCCGGGAAAACGAGCGCCTGACCAATATCGCTTATGTCGACCAGCGGACCGGCCTGCCGAACATGATCGCGCTGGAGGCCGAGATCGAGCGCAAGCTGCCGTTTGCTTCCTTCGATGCGCCGGCCGCTTTCTTCCTGCTGGACCTCGACCAGTTCGGCCGGGCCGCCGAACGGCTGGGCAGCCTCGCCACGAACTCGCTCCTGAAGTCGGTCGGGGAGCGCCTGACCGGCTGCATGTCCCGCCTTGAAGCACCGGTTGCCTCCAGCCTCGAAGGCGCGGTGATCGCGGCGCTGCATAATGACCAGTTTGCGATCTTCCTGCCGAACGCCATCACGCGGGAGAATGTCTCCAATATCGCGCGGGCCATACGTGTCGCCTTTGCGCAGCCCTTCGAAATCAATGGTCAGTCCGTCAGTGTCGGGATGTCCGGCGGGATCGTCATGGCGCCGGAAGATGCGGACTCGGCGCAGAAGCTGTTCCGGCATGCGGATCTTGCGCTCCAGCAGGTGCGCCAGGAATCGGCGTCCGGCTTCCGTTATTTCTCGCCGCGCCTCAACCGCGTGGCCCGTGGCAAGTACATGCTGGAAGCGGAGCTGCGCGAGGCTGTCGCCGCGCGCGAGTTCAAGGCCGTGTTCCAGCCGAAGGTCGACTTTGCCACCGGCAAGATCGTCGGCTGCGAGGCCCTTGCCCGCTGGCAGCGCGCCAATGGCAAGATCATTTCTCCGGCAGCCTTTATTCCGCTAGCGGAGGAAACGGGCCTCGTCAATCAGATTGGTGAGCAGATCCTCGAATCGGCGTGCGAATGCGCTGTCGTCTGGATGAAAGAGGGCTTCGATGTCTCCGTCGCGGTCAACGTGTCGCCGCGGCAGTTCATGACAGTGGACCTGACAAACCTGGTGCTCGAAGTCCTGAAGCGTACCGGCTTGCCGCCTGCACGGCTGGAACTCGAGATCACCGAAAGCATGGCCGTCTCCGACCCGACCAAGGTGGACCGTGTGATGCGCCCGCTGCGCGCGCTGGGCGTGAAGCTGGCACTCGACGATTTCGGCACGGGCCACTCGAACCTTTCCATGCTGACGCAGCTGCCGTTCGACGTTTTCAAGATCGACCGCCAGTTTGTCTCCGCGCTGGATGCCGACCGTCAGGCGCCGGCCATTGTCGAGATGATCCTCGCGATGGCGGAAACACTTGGCTTGAAGACGGTTGCAGAAGGCGTCGAGACGGAGCGTCAGGCGGAATTCCTGTCGCGCCGCGGCTGTTCCATGGCGCAGGGGTTCCTCTATTCCCCGGGCCTGCCGCAGGAAGGGTTCCTTGAACTGCTGCGCGGCTGGGAAACCCGCGCCAATGCGACCCGCAAGGCAGGCTAGGCGTTCCGGTGATAGACCGTGACCGGATGGTCGCGCAGCGTTGACATCGTCCAGAGCATGTACCCGGCCTTCTCTGCCACCCGGCGGGAGCCAATATTGTCCTCATCGATGATGCAGACGCTTTTGCCCGGATGGGCCTCGTCCAGCCATGTGTGCATAAGGCTCACCGCGTCGCTGCCGATGCCCCGGCCCCAGGAGGCGCGGGCGAAGGCCCAGCCCGCTTCCGGCCATTGCGAGAGGTCCGGTTTGATGCCCCGCTTGAAATCGGCAAAGCCGGATTCGCCGAGATAGGTGCCGGTTTCGCGGTCGATCACCGACCAGTTGCCGTAGCCCTTGATATCCCACATGCCGCGGCCGCGGACGCACGCGAACCAGACATCCTGCGGGCTGCGAGTCACGCCGCCAATATAGCGGACGACTTCGGCATCCCCCCACATGGCAACGGCGTGCGGGTAGTCAGCTTCTTCGAAAGGCCGGAGAATCAGCCGGTCTGTCGTCAATGTGGGTGGGTTCACGCGCCAGCCTTCATCTTCGCTAGCATGGCGCCCATGGCGGCATGCACGGTCTGGATGGCTTTCAGCGGACGGACCATCACCTTGAAGTCCGTGATCTGTCCGGCATCGTTCCACGCGATCATGTCGACACCGTTGACCTGGATGCCATCCATCACACACTCGAATTCCAGCACGGCCTTGTCGCCGCAATCGAAAGCGCGGACATAGCGGAACGTGTCGCCGCCCAGCGTTTCTCCGGCGGCGGTGAGATAGGCCATCGTGACCGGCTTGCCTTCCTGCGGCGTGTGAACGACCGGGCTGCGGAAGACGACATCTTCGGCCAGCTGGCCGGACAGGCCCTCCGGCGAGTGATCGCTTTCCATCCAGTCGAACCAGCGCTGCAGGTGCGCCGAATAGCCGGTCATTGGGATCAGGTGTTGTCTTGCCATGTCGTATCCTCCGGCAGGCACCCTAAGCATTCGGCCGCGGCCGGGCAACTTTCGTTATTGGGGAAGGAGATGCCAGGATCAGTCCGCGTAGGCGGCGGCGAGATCCGGATCCTTCGAGGCGACGAGGTCGGCGAGATCGGAGATCACCTTGGCCTGTTTCCAGGTGGCATCGTCCTGCATCTTTCCGTCGATCATGGCGACGCCGGTGCCGTCCGGCATGGCGGCCAGGATCTTGCGGGCGAATTTCACCTCATTCGGATCGGGGCTGAACACGCGCTTGGCGATGGCGATCTGGTTCGGGTGCAGGCTCCACGTGCCGGAACAGCCGAGCAGGAACGCGTTGCGGAACTGCTGTTCGCAGGCGTCGAGGTCGGCGATGTCACCGAAAGGCCCGTAGAAGGCATTGATGCCGGCCATGCGGCAGGCATCCACCATGCGGGCGATCGTATAGTGCCACGGGTCTTGCTGGGCAGAAGCGCGGGCGCTGCCGTCTTCCTTCGGATCTTCGATCACGCGGTAGAAGGGGTGGCCGCCGCCAACGCGGGTTGTCTTCATCTTGCGGTCTGCGGCAAGGTCTGCCGGGCCGAGGCTGATGCCCTGCATGCGCGGGGAGGCAAGGGCGATCTCCTCGACCAGCGCCATGCCCTGGGCGGTCTCGAGGATCGCGTGGAACAGGATCGGGCGGGTGAGGCCGGCCTTTGCTTCCAGCTGGGCGACATACTGGTCGGCGAAGTGAATGTCCCAGGGGCCTTCGACCTTGGGCAGCATGATCACGTCCAGCTGGTGGCCGGCGTTCAGAACGAGCTGGGAGACGTCTTCCTGGAACCAGGGGGAGTTCAGCGGGTTCACGCGGCTCCAGAAGCCCGTACCCTTGCCCTGCCAGTCATACATGGAGGCCATTTCGATGGCGCCGGCGCGGGCGGCATCCTTGGCGTCGGCCGGGATCGCGTCTTCCAGATTGGCCAGGATCACGTCCACGCCGGGAGCCATGTCTGGCACTTTCGCGCGCACTTTGTCGAGATGCGGCGGGACGAAATGGATCATCCGCTCCAGCTTGACGGGAAGGTCCCGCATCGGCTCTGGCGCGCCGATGGCGAGCGGCTTGAAGAAATTACGCGGTGTTTTCTGTGACATGTTCTCTGCCCCTGACTTTTGCCGATACGCCTAGGGCGAATGTTGCAGCGCGTCAAATCGCCATTTGGCCGCGTTGGCGGCAGATGGAACGACTGTCTCGCCGGGGCGTTGATCCGGCAGAAGAGCTGACGAGAAAGGTAATATCATGTCCATTCTGATGATCCTGCTCACCATCCTGTTCCCGCCTGTGCCTGTGGCACTCAAGGAAGGGATCGGTACGCAGCTTCTGCTCAATGTGCTTCTCACATTGATTGGCTGGCTCCCGGGCGTCATCCACGCCTTCTGGGTCCAGACCCGTGGATCGGACGCAATCGAGATCTAGGGTCTTGGTGAGGCAGCGGCCGCTATTCAGGCGTCGGCGGTCGTTTCACCAGCGGCCATGCGCTTTTCGGAGCGGATGGCGCGGCGGAATACGGCAATACCAATGGCGACCACACCAATCGCAGTCACGGCTTCCCCGCCCAGGATAACGGATGATCCGAAATGCATCTCTGCCAGGATCGACCAAGTGGCGGTGAAGAAGACAATGGCGGCGATCTCAGTGAGCAGCGCTGCCGGAATGATCGCTTTCATCAACGGGCCCATGGGGACTCTCCACATCTGTTGCCATCAATATCGTTCCACGCGCGCCTGATCGCAAGCGTGTTTAGCCGTTGTCGCCTTTAACTGCGGGCGAGGGGGTGGGCGGTTTCCAGCAGTTCGGCGAGCTCATCGGTGAGGACGTGGGTGTATATCTGGGTCGTCGCGATGTCGGCGTGGCCGAGGAGGGTCTGCACGCTGCGCAGGTCTGCGCCGCCCATCAGGAGGTGGGTGGCATAGGCATGGCGCAGGGCGTGGGGGTGTACCCGGTTCGGCCTTATACCGGCCATGATGGCGAGCTCTTCCAGCAACTGGCCGAGGCGGCGGCGCGTGAGGTGGCCTTCCTTTCCGCGCGATGGGAACACGAACTTCTCAGCGCGCGTCCGGGCGAGGCTGTTCTTCGGAAGGTGCTCTTCCCGCACGGCCAGCCAATCTGACAAGGCTGCCAGCGCCGGGCCGCCTAGCGGGCAGAGGCGTTCCTTGCCGCCCTTGCCGCGGATGATGACATCGCGCGTTACCCAGCGCTCGCCCTTGCGGCGGGGGAGGGAGCCAAGCGTTAGCGAGACGAGTTCTGATACACGCAGGCCCGCGCCATATAGCAGCTCAACCAGGGCCTTCAGCCGAAGGTCTTCGCCGCAGGCATCGATCAGCTGGGCCATTTCCTCACGCGACAGCACGTCCGGCACATCGCGGGAGGGTTTCGGCCCGTCCAGTTTTGCGGTCGGGTCGTCCTTGCGGTCGCCCTCTTCGAACAGGAAGCGGAAGAAGCGGCGCACGGCGGAGAGTTTGCGTGCCTGGGACGAGGGCGCCATGCCGCGCGCGGCAAGATCGGCTAGCCATCCGGCAAGATCGCGCGGGCCCGCGGTCTCCAGCTTGCCGCCGCAATATTCCGAAGCGTCCAGCAGGTCGCGGCCATAGGCGTCGAGCGTATTGGGCGAAGCGCCCCGCTCGGCGGACATCATTTCAAGGAAGGCTTCAATACGCGCGCGATCAGACATGAAGCCAGTATGCGCGGGTCTGGTTGAGGGGGTGTGAACGAACGGCGTCATCCATTGGCTTGCGGCCGGGCGACATGCGCCGGAGAATGCGGTCATGCCGCAAACACCCCGCCCGCTTCGCGCTGCAATTCCACGCACTGTGTGGGCGCTTGGGCTGGTCAGCCTTTTCATGGATATCTCTTCCGAGATGATCCATGCCCTGCTGCCATTGTTCCTGACGACGGCGCTCGGGGCCAGCGCCATCTATGTCGGGATCGTCGAGGGGGTGGGGGAGGCGGCAGCCGCCATTGTGAAAGTGTTTTCGGGCTACGCGTCCGACCGGTTCGGACGGCGAAAACCGCTCATCCTGCTTGGCTACGGGCTTGGTACTTTGTCGAAGCCCCTTTTCGCCCTGGCGGGGGCGCCGGGCATGGTGCTTCTGGCGCGGTTCTCTGACCGGGTCGGCAAGGGCATTCGCGGTGCCCCGCGGGACGCGCTGATTGCGGATGTAACCCCGAAAGAGGTGCGCGGGCGCGCCTATGGCCTTCGCCAGAGCCTCGATACGGCAGGGGCCTTCATCGGCCCGCTGATCGCGATCGGATTGATGTTCCTGCTGGCCGAAAATATGCGCGCGGTCTTCTGGTTCGCGCTGGTGCCGGGGATGATTGCTGTTCTCTGTGTCTTGTTAGGCGTGGAGGACCAGGGCTCGGGGGGTGCGCCGGTTTCCCGGTCGCCGGTCCGGCTTCAGGACCTGGCGGGACTGGGACGGGCTTTCTGGGTGGTCGTCATTGTCGGTGTGGTCTTCACGCTCGCGCGCTTCAGCGAAGCCTTCCTTGTGCTGAAGGCGCATCAGGCCGGACTTCCGCTTGCCCTGGCGCCGCTTGTCCTGGTTGCGATGAACATTGTCTATTCGCTTGGTGCATATCCTGCCGGATTGCTGTCGGACCAGATGCCGCCGGCCCGTCTCCTGATTGTCGCGCTGCTGGCCCTTGTGGGTGCCGATCTTTGCCTTGCCCTGTCTGGCGGGCTTGCCGGCAGTTTTGCGGGCATTGCCCTGTGGGGTGTACACATGGCGTTCAGTCAGGGCTTGCTGTCGAAGCTGGTGGCGGACCGCGCACCAGCCGGGCTGCGGGCTTCAGCGTTCGGCTTGTTCAACATGTTCACCGGTATTGCGCTTCTGGTGGCCAGCCTTCTGGCCGGTATCCTGTGGGACCGGGCGGGTTCCTCCGCCACCTTCTTTACGGGCGCGTTCTTTTCCGCCTTGTCCATTCTCCTTGTCAGCGTGTTCCTTATGAAGAAAGTCAAGCCAGAGGCGTGAGGTGTCATGTCCGGCTGGAGGTCCGGGGGGCGCAGAGCAGGGTGTCTGCCTTGCGCGGCAAGCTAAATTGTCTCAGCCTTCAGGATTATACCAGACCGGGCTCGTCCAGGCGCGTTCCTGGATCGTGGAGGGCATGTCCGGATTGGGCGGCGTGCCGTTGCGTGCGGCATCCCAGCTGGACCAGCGGCAGGATGGGTTTTCCAGCACACGGACATAGTAGGCGGAGCGTCGGGCCGCGTCGAAGTCTGGGTCTGTCCAGAGCGCTTTCATCTCACCAACGCCTGTGGCGTCATCTGTGGAGCAGTCGGAGAGATTGACGCTGGCGCCATTATCCGGGCACCGATGAGTATCCGGATCGGGCAAGGTGCCGCCGGAACAGGCCGCGTCATAGACGGCCTCATGCGCGGTGCCGTCCGCATCGGTCCAGACCTTCACGACCTGCAGACGCTGCAGGGGATAGGAATCCGGATCGCGCATCGCCCAGGCGAGGATTTTCGGTGCGGTACCTGTGCCGGACAGCATGCTGCCCTGCGGCACGCCGGCCTCGTAAGCACTGGCGACAAGCTCCGGATCGGAGAGGATCGCCTCATCATAGTCGAAGCTCGCAAACATGCGGGCCTTCATGCGCGGGCCGGACGTGCCGAATGTCTCCTTGCGGCGAATGGCATCGAAGATGGCTTCGCGCGTGTTTTCATCCGCCCACACACCAGCAAGGCCCGAGGCGCTGTATTGTCTGGCAGCCAGGAGGCGGCGCATGTTCGGAACCATCACGCCATCGGCGGGAATGGACGCCTCGGCTTCGGTCGCGTCCCAGGTCATTGCGCCATCCGGCGGAATGGAATGGCGGGCTGCGGGATCTGCGCCATCTACCGGGAACTTGCCCCAGAACTTCTCTTCAATGAAGGGGCCGGCGCCGATATGGGTGTCGCTGGACCCGATGAAGCCGAACTTGAACGGGTTGAAGCCTTTCGTGTCGGCGAGGCCGAGGCCGCGCGCCAGCGCATTGCGGGCATAGTCCCCGATATGCGGCGAGGATTTCGCAGCGCTGCCGATGAAGGTCTCGTAGAGTTCGAAATTCGCCCACTCGTCATTCGGCGAGAGGGAGGGGTGAACTTCAGACGTGCCCTTGATCTGGGTGATCTCAATCACCGGCTCGTTGCGCATACGGGTGACAGCATAGTCCGCCGTCAGCTCGCCGCCTTCATAGGTTTCGGAGGCGAACATCTCGCCATTGGACGCGTTCGAATTGTGGGGGATGGACATGACGTCCCGACCGCCTGTGCGCTGGGCGTCCATCCAGGACCAGAGATCCTCCGGGTTCGGTGAATCGAGGGTGGAGAAAAGGCGCGCGGGCGCTTCGCCGCGGAATATGACATTGCGGTGCAGGTTCGCCGCCGCCGGGATTTCGGATTCCAGCACCGGCGTCATAGCCGTGAACTCATACCCGGCGAAGGTTGTGAACTTGCCGGGCTCGTAATGGCGTTCGGCCGCATAAATGGCGCGCTGCCAGGCCGAATCGATCACGTCCCGGTCGTAGATCTCCTCGATCTCGTCGCCGGAGACGATGGTCAGGCCGACATTCTGGAAGGATTGGGCCGGGTTCTCGGCATCTGGTCCGAACACGGTCTTTGCGAAGGCGGTCTGCGAGAGGGCCGTGCCTGGTGTTGCCATGGCCGGCATGATGCCCATGTATTCGCCATGGTCGGTCACGGCGAGGAAATCGAGCGGGCCATTCAGCTGCACGTCATAGCCGCCGTCGGTGGTGATCTTCTCGCCCTTGGCAAAGCGGTAGGCATCGTCCGGCGTCGCACGGACGGAGGAAATGAAGGCGTCGAAGGACTGGCCGGTGTGGACGTGCAGGTCACCGAACAGGGCGACGCGGCCTGCCGGGGCAGGGGGCGCGGCTTTGGCTGGTGTGGTTTCGGCGAGTGTTTCCGGCGTGCTGGCCGCGGCGTCCGGCGCGGATGCAGTATCCTGCGGGGCTGTGCAGGCAGCCGCCAGCATCAGGGCGGCGAGGCTCGCCTGTCCCAGATATTTCATGAATTCCTCCCTCGGGCCTCTCGGTCGGGCCTTCCAATTGTGGCACAGCATCTGCCTTTTTCGGCAGAGATCAAGCGGGAGTTCGGATCAGGGCGTTTCTTTCCAGTAGCCGGTTGCCTCAAGCGCCAGCAGGCGCGCGGCGTCCCCTGCACCGATATCCTCAAGCGCGGCGAGGATCAGCGTAATATCCGCAAGGCCGAGTTCGGATGGATCGCCATTGGTAAGCGAGACGGTCCGCAGCACGACTTCCGCGGCGGTGCCGGACCGGGCTGCGGCCCAGATGGCAATCGCGTCGCCGGGGGCGGACGAGGAGTCTGCCGTCGGGCTTTCGATGGACAGGAAGGTCCGCGCCTCGGATGGTGGCGCCGTCCCGGCTGCGGACCAGAGTGCGAACATGCGCGCGGCGGCTTCGGCCTTTTCTTCATTCTGTGCGGCCGCGATCAGCTGGTCGGCCGCGGCCTCAATGGCGTCCTTGCGGGCGTCAGCATCTGCAAGAATGACCAGCGCGCCGATCCAGGCAGCCTCGAAAGTCGGCGGCTCTGCAACGGGGTCTTCTTCGTCCGGCAGCATTTCGCCTTCTGCGAGAAGCTCATCGGAAGCCTCCTCCGCATCGGTATCCTCCGGCGGGCCGCCAGTTTCGATCGTGATGCCGGTCGGGACCAGCAGGTTTGCCGGGCCGCTTGCCTCGGCGTCTTCCGGGGCGGGGCCGATCTCTTCAAGCGTCGGTTCAGGGGCGGCAGGTTCCGGTTCCGGCTCTGGCGGCGTGACCCAGCGGATAGCTTCATCGAATTCACCGGCAGCAATATTGGCGCGGGCGAAAAGGAAGGCCTTGTCCTCGGTGTCGGGACTGAGCGGCAGCTTCGCCATCCCGGCCCGCAACAGGCTGGCCGTCGCGGCGAAATGGGCCGGGCTTTCTTCTGCCTCGATCAGCGCGGCAGCGATGGCCTTTGCCGTTTCAGCGTCGCTGCTCATCCCGTCGGCGGCAGCGAACATGGCTTCGCTGAGCAGGGTGCGCGGATTGAACCCGTCGGCGGCGAGGGCGGAATTGTAGGCGATGCGGAATTCTTCGCGGTCGATCAAGCCCGCTTCGGCGGCAATCTGGGCCGCTTTGACGCGCACGTCCGGCGGCGTCAGCTTGCGGCGCGCCATGGCGGCGGCGATGTCGGCCCGGTCTTGCGGGACGGCGTCGGGCGTGACTTCCAGAACGGCGCGGTTCGACATGGCAAAGCCGATGCCGCTGTCGAATCTTGCCTTGGGCGGGTTCGGCGTGACGCCGGACATGGCGAAGATCGCGCTTGCCAGCCAGCCATCATCCACGCCTTGGGCCTGCGCCATCTCCATGGCAAGCTCGGCGCCGGACGTGTTGCCCGCAAGCGCGGCGCAGACGGCGCGCAGCCTCGGCCAGTAGTCGCTCTCAGGGTTCGGCGTGTTCAGCGCCTCGCAGGCGGTCGCTTCATTGCCGAGGACAAGGTTCAGGTCTGCGGCCATAGCAAGGGCATCCACACCGGGCGGAGGTGACTTCAATTCAGAGAACTGACCCGCAGCCGCCGCGGCTTCGCCAAGCTCGAACGCAATCCGGGCGCGTTCGGCGAGCAGGGTGTCACGGTCTTCACCCTCCGGGGCGCGCCCGCCCGACAAGGCCAGGCGGCGCATAAGGATCTGTTCGGCGGGGCTGAGGCCCTTGGTGCGGGCATCCTGCATCAGCGCCAGCAGGTCTTCCCCGCGCGCGCCGCGCCACATGCGCGTTCGCAGGGCCGGTTCGTCCTCGCCGAGGTAACTGATTCCCCAGGGATCGACCTGTTCGAGCCAGCTGTCCTCGATCTGCGCGTGCGCCGGACAACCAAGGAGTGTAGCCAGAACCGCGCCGGCAAGGGCCCGTCTAGACCACATCTTCAACCTCGATCCGGATCTCGCCCGGGGCCGGCTTGCCTTGCTCTGCCTTGGTGCCCAGCCACCACAGGCCTGCCAGCCCAATCACCGCCAAGAGTCCGAGCAGGATCAGGAATTTGCGCATGAGATCACACCTCTGGGTTGTATTCGGTCTTTTGCGGCCCACCTTCACCAATTGCGAAGGCCTTACCGTCTCTATAGGAATTGAACCGAACCGGCCATGAAAGTCCAGAATGCCATCTGACAGCGACAGTCCAGCGCAAGAAAAACCGGCGGCTCTGCCTTATGAGTCGCGCACAATTGCGCTTGTCGGCCTGATGGGCGCCGGCAAATCGACTGTCGGGCGGCGGCTCGCCGAGAAGCTGGGCCGACCATTCTATGACAGCGACACCGAAATCGAGAAGGCGGCGGGCCTGTCGATCTCCGACATCTTCGCCCTGCATGGCGAGGCGGATTTCCGGCGCGGCGAACAGCAGGTGCTGAAACGCCTGCTGGCGATGCCGCCGCATGTGCTGGCCACCGGGGGCGGAGCCTATCTCAATGAGGAGACCCGCGCCCTGATGCGGGAGCACGCCGTGACCGTGTGGCTGAACGCAGATCTCGAAACCCTGTGGAAGCGCGTGCAGAAGCGCGATACACGCCCGCTGTTGCAGCGCGGCGATGCCAAGAGTGTGCTGACGAACCTGCTGGCAGAGCGCACGCCGATCTATTCGCAGGCCGATCTCGTCGTGCGCTCCAAGGACGGTCCGCACACGAACACGGTGAATGCCATCCTGAAGGCCCTGAAGACCTGGAAACCCGAATGAGCGTGACTGCCCCCGAACTGGAAACCGTGTCTGTCGATCTCGGCGCCCGGTCTTACGATATCCTTGTCGGCCATGGCGCGCTGGAGGAGCTCGGCCCGCGCCTTGCGCCGATGCTGAAGCAGAAGCGCGTCTTCGTGCTGACCGATGAGCATGTCGCCGCTGCGCACCGGGCCCGTGTCGAGGCGGTGCTGTCGGCTTCCGGCATCACGTCCAGCTGGCTGATGCTGACGCCGGGCGAGAAGACCAAGAGCTTTTCCAATCTCGAAGCCATTCTCGACTGGCTGCTTGAAGGCGGGGCGGATCGGTCCGACATGCTGATCGCGCTCGGCGGCGGCGTGATCGGGGATATTGCGGGCCTCTCGGCCAGCCTGATGAAGCGCGGCATGGGCTTTGTGCAGGTGCCGACGACGCTGCTGGCGCAGGTCGATTCCTCCGTTGGCGGAAAGACAGCGGTGAACAGCCCGCGCGGCAAGAACCTGATCGGCGCCTTCTACCAGCCCCGGCTGGTGATCGCCGACACGGAATTGCTCGCCACGCTGCCGGCACGGGAGCTGCGCGCGGGCTATGCCGAGATCGTCAAATACGGCCTGATCAATGACCCGGCCTTTTTCGACTGGCTGGAAGCGAATGGCGCGCGCGTGCTGGCACTGGAAGCAGACGCGATCACTTATGCTGTTGCCGTCAGCTGCCGGGCGAAGGCCGCCATCGTCGCAGAGGACGAAACCGAGAAGGGCGTGCGCGCGCTGCTGAACCTTGGCCATACATTCGGTCATGCGCTGGAAGCGGCAAACAATTACCGTCCGGACCTGCTGCATGGCGAAGCGGTCTCCATCGGCATGGCGCTCGCCTTCCGGTATGGCGCCGCCAAGGGTATCACGCCGGCGGAAGATGCCGCGCGGGTACGCCGGGTGCTGGAAGCCTCCGGACTGCAAGCGGCCATTCCCGGCCGGCAGGGCGGGACGTATACGGCCAGCGAACTCGTCCGCCTGATGCAGCAGGACAAGAAGGCCAGCGGCGGGAAAGTGCCGCTGATTCTCGCCCGCGGCATCGGACAGGCATACATTCATCCCGATGCAGACCTTGCCGCAGTGGAAGATTTCCTGCGCGGCGAGACACTTGAGGGATAACAGGGGACATACGGGCTGACATGATCGCCGGTTACATCATCGCCATCTTCGTCTTGCTGGCGCTTTCAGGCTTCTTCTCGGGATCCGAGACGGCGCTGACGGCGGCCTCGCGCGCGCGCATGCATGCGCTGGAAAAGGACGGCGACAAGCGCGCCGCCGCCGTGAACCGGCTGATCTCCAACCGGGAAGGGCTGATCGGCTCGATCCTGCTGGGCAACAATGTGGTGAACATCCTCGCCTCCGTGCTTGCGACGTCGCTGTTTACCCAGCTGTTCGGGCAGGGCGGTATGGCCATGGCGATGGCGACCGGTGTGATGACGATCCTCGTGCTCGTCTTCGCCGAAGTCATGCCGAAGACCTATGCGATCGGCCGCCCGGATGCGATGGCGATGACGGTGGCGGGCATCATTTCCGTCCTCGTGGCGCTGGTGTCGTGGATCGTGACGGCGATCCAGGCAATCGTTACGGTGACGCTGAAACTGCTGGGCCTTGGCGCGCCGGCCGAAGCGATCACGGCGGATGAGGAGATCCGCGGTGCGATCGACCTGCACGCCTTCGAAGGCGGTGTCGCCGCCGCCGACCGGCAGCGCCTCGTCGGCGCACTGGATCTCAAGGAACTGACCGTCGAAGACGTCATGATCCACCGCAAGAACATCAAGATGCTGAGCGCCGACCTGGACCCGCGCCAGATGGTGATGAAGGCGCTGGCCAGCCCCCATACGCGCATCCCGCTCTATCGCGGTGAGAAGGAAGAGATTGTCGGCATCCTTCATGCCAAGGATTTGCTGCGTGCGATCATCCCGCTCGGCGGCAATCTTGCCAGCCTCGACCTCGATTCCATCATGCGCAAGCCCTGGTTCGTGCCGGAAACGACACCCGTGCAGGACCAGCTCGATGCCTTCCTGAAGGAGCGCAGTCACTTTGCCCTCGTCATCGACGAATATGGCGAGCTTCAGGGCCTGATCACACTGGAAGACATTCTCGAAGAGATCGTTGGTTCAATCCATGATGAGCATGACATTGCCGTACAGGGCGTGCGCCCGCAGGAGGATGGCTCGGTCAATGTCGATGGCTGGGTGCCAATCCGCGATGTGAACCGCGCGATGAACTGGAACCTGCCAGATGATGAAGCCGTCACGGTGGCGGGCCTTGTGATCCACGAAGCGCAGACCATCCCGGAAGCCGGGCAGAGCTTCGTGTTCCACGGCTACCGGTTCAATGTGCTGCGCCGCCAGCGCAACCAGGTGACAGGCCTCAATATCTCAGTAATCGAACCCGCCTGAGTCCGGCGTCACGGTCGACACATTCATGGAAGCCGGCTGGCGCGCCGCCGGGCTGTGGCAGCCATGGCGGATCAGCCAGACGCGCTGGTCGGGCGTCACGACATGGGCGCTGATCACATTCAGATTGTCTGCTGGCACGAGGGCGTAGCTCATCTCGCTTGTGGGCACGTCGTGAGACACCGGCAGGAACAGCACTTCGTCACCTGTCGCGCAGACCGTGTCGCGAATCTGGTACAGTATGCCGAGGTCAGCACGGGCTTCGAATCGCGTATCGAAACTGGCGCTTGTCTCCTTGGCGGACGCTGCGCACACGCAACCGCCTGCGGTCAGCGCCGCCATGATCATCCTGATTACCATCACCCGTTCTCCTCGACGGTGTTGAAGAGAATACGTTCAGGTAGGGAAAGGGGTTCCGAAGAATCCCAAAAATCAGGACTTTGGCGCACTCGCCTTCAGGGCCAGCGCATGCAGGCCGGTATCGAATTCCTGTTGCAGGGCCAGCATCACACTGCGCTGGATCTGTACGCGTGACAGGCCTTCGAAAGCCGCGGAGATGATTCTCACGCTGTAATGTGTTTCGCCTTCGGGGCGGGCGCCCGCATGACCGGCATGTTTTGCGCTGTCATCTGTGATTTCCAGCTCCACCGGCTGAAAAGCTTCAGTCAAAAGCTCATGAATCCGCGACAGTCTGTCAGTCAGTTGTGGCATCTTTAACGCGCACTCCCTATTATCCCGGGTCATGTCCGATGGCGATCCATACCCATACCGTGTCAAGTTCACCGATATAAGGGTGAACCCGCCGGCCGACGAGGTGTCGCGTGAGCGCGCGCGCAAGACTCGTGTCTGCGATCACAAGGGATGCGACCTCGAAGGCAGTCACCCGGCGCCGAAGCGCGGGGCCAAGGGGAACGGGCGCCATTACTTCTGCGCCAAGCACATCGCCGAATACAATCGCAGCTTCAATTTCTTCGAAGGTATGTCTCAGGCCGAAGCCGCGGCCTTCGCGCGGGCCGAGCGATTCGGCCACAAGCGTACCTGGCGTTTCGGTACCGGACCGATGGCTGGCAAGAAAAGCGCTGACCAGTTCGATCCGCGCCGCTGGGCAGGCCGCCGTTTCTTCGACATGGACGATGTGGCCGAGGCGACCGGCAATGCCACTGGCGGCCGCCGCTCCGGCCTGCAGGCCCGGGCGCTGCGCGAACTGGATCTTGAGATCGACGCTTCGCCGAACGAGATCCGCGCGCGCTATGCCGAATATGTCCGCCGCTTCCACCCGGACTCTAACAAGGGTGACCGGTCGTCGGAAGACAAGCTTCAGCGCGTGCTGCGGGCAGGCAAGCTGCTCAAGGCCGCCGGCCTGATGAAAGGGTAGGGCGCCTCGTGCAGGACCTGCTCGTCATCGGCGGGGGCATCAACGGCACCGGCATTGCCCGCGATGCGGCCGGACGCGGACTGGATGTCGTGCTCGTCGAGAAGGACGATCTTGCCCAGCATACATCTTCCGCCAGCACCAAGCTGATCCATGGTGGGCTGCGCTACCTTGAAATGTATGATTTTGCGCTGGTGCGCAAAGCACTGATCGAGCGGGAAATCCTGCTGCGCGCCGCGCCGCATATCATCTGGCCGATGCGGTTCGTCCTGCCGCACGACAAGGGTCAGCGCCCGGCCTGGCTGATCCGGCTGGGCCTGTTTATCTATGACCATCTCGGCGGGCGGAAATTGCTACCCGCGACCTCCACGCTGCACCGGGGCAAGACGGACAAGCTCGATCCGCTCAAGGAGGAATTCCGGCTGGCCTTCGAATATTCCGATTGCTGGGTGGAAGATTCGCGCCTTGTCGTGCTGAACGCAGTGGACGCGAAAGAGCGCGGCGCAGAGGTGCTGACGCGCACGGCCTGCACGAAGCTCGTCCGGCACAAGGACCATTGGGACGCAACATTCGCGTCAGACGGGGGAACGGAGACCCGCCAGTTCAAGGCAGTGGTGAATGCGGCAGGCGGCTGGGTGGACGAGATCATCGATCTTGCCGATCCACAGGATGAAACCACGCACCTCCGCCTCGTCAAAGGCAGCCACATCATCGTGCCGAAATGGCATGAGGGCGAGCATGCCTATTTCTTCCAGAATGCCGACGGCCGGATCATGTTCGCCATCCCATACGAGCGCGGCGAGTTCACCCTGATCGGTACGACAGACATTCCGTACACCGCCGACAAGGACAAGGTTGAGATCAGCCAGGAAGAGATCGAATATCTCTGCGCCGGTGCGAGCGAATACTACCAGCGCGCCATCACGCCTGACGATGTCGTTGCCACCTATTCCGGCGTGCGCCCGCTTTATGACGATCATGCGGCGTCTGCCTCCAAGGTCACACGGGATTTTGTGCTGCACTATGAAACAGAGGGCGGCGCGCCGATCCTGTCTGTCTTCGGCGGCAAGATCACAACGTATCGGGAACTCGCGGAGGAAGCGGTGGCAGAGCTTGCCCCCCTGTTCGAGGGCCTGCCGAAGACCTGGACACGCCATGCCAGCCTGCCGGGAGGCGACATTCCAGCGGCGAATTTCGACGCTTATCTTTCCGGCCTCGTCCTGACCCATCCGCACCTGCCGGTCGAATTTCTGACCCGGCTCGCCCGCGCCTATGGCACCCGCACGCGGGACCTGCTGGGCGATGCGGAGACGCTGGCAGACCTCGGCCGGGAATTCGGCGGCAGCCTGACCGAGCGCGAGGTCGCTTGGCTGGTCGATCAGGAGTTTGCCCGCAGCGCTGAGGACATCCTCTATCGGCGCTCCAAGCTCTACCTGCACATGACAAAAGAAGAGCAGGGCGCCTTCACCGACTGGTTCAATACCAGTCATCCCGTCACCCCTCCCGCCTGACGGCGCGCCTGCTGACATTATGTGCAGGCGCGCATGCGCTGCTGTGCCCCGTACGGCGGCCATAGACAGGCCCGGCGGCGTGTGGTGAAAGGCGGAAAATCAAACGTTCAGGCAGGGTTTGACCAACATGACCAAGGGCTTGGTGACCATTTTCGGCGGTTCGGGCTTCATCGGGCGCTATGCGGCCCGTGAGCTGGTGAAAAAAGGCTGGCGTGTGCGTGTGGCCTGCCGCCGGGTAAATCTGGCCGGCGATGTGCGTCTGGCTGGCGCGCCGGGCTGGGTCGACATCGCTCAGGCCAACATCCGCGACCGTGCCTCGATCGAGCGCGCGCTGGAAGATGCCGATGCGGTGGTGAACCTGGTTGGCGTCCTCACCGAAAAGGGCAAACAGACCTTCGAATCGACGCAGGCCGAAGGCGCGGCCCTGCTGGCCGAGATTGCGGCAGAGAAGGGCATCACCCGGTTCGTTCAGGTTTCCGCCATCGGCGCCGACGCAGAGTCGAAGTCTGTCTACGCAAGGACCAAGGCAGAAGCTGAAGCCGCCGTGCGCGAAGCGATCCCGACCGCCACCATCCTGCGTCCGTCCGTCGTGTTCGGGCCGGAAGACGAATTCTTCAACCGCTTTGCCCAGATGGCTCGCGTGGCCCCGCTGATGCCGGCCATCGGCGGCGGGAAGACGAAGATGCAGCCGGTCTATGCTGGTGACGTGGCCGAGGCGATTGCCGTGGCCGTCGACGATGAGGCGACCGAAGGCAAGACCTATGAACTCGGCGGTCCGCGCGTCTACACGATGAACGAGATCTATGATTTCGTCTGCAAGACGATCTCCCGCCCGCGCTTCAAGATCACGCTGCCGTTCTTTGCCGCCAAGCCGATCGGTTACCTGTCAGGCGCTGTCTGGCGCTACGTTCCGCCATTCTCCTGGGGTTTCCTCGGCGACGCGCCGGTGACGGGCGACCAGGTCGAGCTGCTGAAGACCGACAATGTCGTCGCTGAAGGCGCCCTCACGCTGGCGGATCTCGGCGTCACCACGCTGGAAACGCCCGAAGCGATCGTGCCGACCTATCTCTGGCGCTTCCGCGACTACGGCGAGTTCCACAAGGCGTCTGAAGCCTGATCTAGAACAGTCCGATCAGGGGTGAGCCCAGCAGGAGCAGGGCCCCCAGAAGGAATCTGTACAGCACGAAGGGCAGGAAGCTCATCCGTCTGAGCAGGGCCATCAGGCCCCAGATGGAGGCGAGCCCGGTGATGAAGGCAATGCCTGCCACGACCAACCCATCCTGCAGGGTCAGTACGGCGCTGCCGTCTGTTTCTGCCGTGAAGAGGCCATAGGCGCCGTAAAGGCCCGCGGCAGCCAGGATCGGCGCACCGATCAGCATGGAAATCCGCGCCGCTTCGGTGCGCTCATAGCCGAGCGCGCGGGCGGCCGTCATGGTGATGCCGGAGCGGCTGGTGCCCGGGATGATCGCGGCGATGGCCTGCGTCGCGCCGATCAGGGCGGCATGGGCAAGGGTCATGTCCTCTTCCTTGCGGGTGCGCGGACCGGCCACGTCTGCCCACCAGAGCAGGGCGCCGAAGAAAATGGTCGCCCCGGCCACGGTGTAGACGCTGCGCATCATGTCCTGCACGCCCTGGGGCAGTACCGCCTCGTAGAGCAGGGCGGCGACGAGGGCGATGGGTGTTGCCACGATAACGCAGGCGGCGAGGCGCCCACTCTGCGACAACGGCTTCTTCGAGACCGGCGCGGCCAGAAGTTCGAACCCGCCCAGGAAGGCAAGGATCACATCCTTGCGGAAATAGATCAGCATGGCCGCCAGCGTGCCAAGATTTGATACGGCATTGATCAGCAGCTCATCCCGTCCGGTAACTCCGAACGTGTCGGAAGCGAGCAAGACATGGGCGGAAGAGGAGATGGGCAGCCATTCCGTGATCCCCTGAAGGGTCGCGATGATGGCAAGCTGTAGCAGTGACAACGGGCTGGCCTTTCAGAGCTTTGCCAGAAGGTCTAATTTGGTTTGACCAGAGAGGCACGCGCTTTTCTCAATATCAAATTGATATTAATAAGGCATATCAAGTGGGCTGGATATGCCATTATCTGCGCTGTTTTTGCATGTAGATATCATAACGATATTGTATATTGCAGATTCATCTTGCCGCCTCCGTGCTCTGGTTCTATGCCCGGTGCAGATACTCGGGAGGCCGGTATGGCGGAAAGAATGCTGCAGTTTATCCATGTGCCGCGCACCATGCCGGACAAACGTGGTGCCAAACAGCGGGCTACGGATTTCGCGGAAATCTACGATGCGTTCGGCGCGGATGCGGCCAAGACGCAGGCGTCCCGGTGTTCGCAATGCGGTGTGCCTTTCTGCCAGCAGGGCTGCCCGCTGCAGAACAATATCCCGGACTGGCTGCGTCTCGCCGCCGAAGGCCGGCTGGAAGAGGCCTGGCGGGTCTCGTCCTCGACAAACAACATGCCGGAGATCTGCGGCCGGATCTGCCCGCAGGACCGGCTGTGCGAAGGCATCTGCACGATCGAGCAATCCGGCCATGGCACGGTGACGATCGGCTCGATCGAGAAATACATTACGGACAATGCGTGGGCGGAAGGCTGGGTGGAGCCGATCAAGCCGGTACGCGAGCGCAAGCAATCGGCGGGGATCATCGGTGCAGGCCCGGCAGGCCTGGCCGCGGCTGAACAGCTGCGCCGCAAGGGATATCAGGTCACGATCTACGATGCGTATGACCGGGGCGGCGGCCTGCTGACCTATGGCATTCCGGGCTTCAAGCTCGAAAAGGATGTCGTGGAACGGCGCATCCAGCGGCTGGAAGACTCCGGCATCAAGTTCAAGTTCAATACGCGCGTCGGCAAGAAGGTGACGCTGCAGAAACTGCGCGACACGCATGACACCGTACTGATCGCAACCGGCGTCTATGCGGCGAAGGACCTGAAATGCCCGGGCTCCGGCTCTGACGGTGTGCATGCGGCGCTCGATTACCTGACGGCGTCGAACCGCAAGGGATTTGGCGATCCAGTGCCGGAATTCGACGTCGGCACCCTTGACGCAAAGGACAAGCGCGTCGTCGTGATCGGCGGCGGCGATACGGCGATGGACTGTGTGCGTACGGCGATCCGCCAGGGCGCCAAGGAAGTGACTTGTCTCTATCGCCGAGACCGGGCCAACATGCCGGGCAGCCAGCGCGAGGTGCAGAATGCCGAGGAAGAAGGCGTGAAGTTCGAATGGCTCGCCAGCCCCGAAGCGATCCTCGACACCAAGGGCAAGGCCAAAGGCGTACGCGCCGCACGGATGAAACTCGGGGAACCGGATGCCTCCGGCCGCCAGAGCCCGGTGAAGACCGGCGAGACCTTCAATGTAAAGGCCGACATGGTGATCAAGGCGCTGGGCTTCGACCCGGAAGACCTGCCGGCCCTGTTCGACGAGCCGGCCCTGTCGGTCAATCGCTGGGGCGCGGTGAAAGTGGACTATTCCACGATGGAAACCAGCCTGCCGGGCGTTTACGCCGCTGGCGATATCGTTCGCGGCGCGTCTCTCGTTGTCTGGGGCATCAAGGATGGACGCGACGCAGCAGAGGCCATGCACCAGGCCATGAAACAGGACGCACGTGCCTCCAAAGTGGCGGCGGAGTAATCAGATGTCAGACTATGTGAAACAGTACGAACAGAACCGTCAGCGCCTGATTGAGGCGAACGCCTACAATCCGGAAAACGAGCATGATGCCTGCGGCGTGGGCCTTGTGGCCTCACTGGACGGCAAGCCGCGCCGTGAAATCGTCGAGATGGGCATCAAGGCCCTGAAGAATGTGTGGCACCGCGGTGCTGTCGACGCGGACGGCAAGACCGGCGATGGCGCCGGTATCCGTGTGGAAGTGCCGCAGGAATTCTTCCGCGAGCATGTCACCCGCACCGGCCACAAGCCGACGGACGATCCGATCTGCGTCGGACAGATCTTCCTGCCGCGTACGGATTTCGCCGCACAGGAAGCCGCGCGGACTTTGGTAGAAACCGAAGTGCTGCATTTTGGCTTCTATATCTATGGCTGGCGCCAGCCGCCGATCGACGTGTCCGTCATCGGTCAGAAGGCGAAGGATACGCGCCCGGCGATTGAGCAGATCATGTTCCGCGATGCGATGGGCCGCTCCAGCGAAGAACTGGAACGCGCACTTTACATCTGCCGCCGCCGCATCGAACGCCGAGCCCGCGAAGCAGCGATCCCGAGCTTCTATATCTGTTCACTGAGCAACGCGTCCCTGATCTACAAGGGTATGTTCCTGGCGCAGGACATCGACAGGTTTTACCTCGACCTGCAGAGCGAGCAGTTCAGCTCCGCCTTTGCGATCTACCACCAGCGCTATTCCACCAACACGTTCCCTCAATGGGCCCTGGCCCAGCCGTTCCGCATGATTGCCCACAATGGTGAGATCAACACGGTGCGCGGCAACAAGAACTGGATGAAGAGCCACGAGATCCGCATGGTCTCGGAAACCTATGGCGAGCATGTCGAAGACGTGAAACCGGTGATTCCGGATGGCACGTCGGATTCCGGCGCGCTTGATTCCGTGTGGGAACTGCTCTGCAAATCCGGCCGGTCTGCTCCGATGGCGAAAGCCATGCTGATCCCGGAAGCCTGGTCGAAGCGCGACTCGGTGATGCCGCTCGCGCATCGTGCGCTCTACGATTACTGCAACTCGGTCATGGAGCCGTGGGACGGCCCGGCCGGTATCGCGGCCTATGATGGCCGCTGGGCGATTGCGGGTCTCGACCGTAACGGCCTGCGCCCGCTGCGCTATGCGCTGACGACGGACGGTATCCTCGCCGTCGGGTCCGAAACCGGCATGTGCCCGCTCGGCGATCACGAAGTTGCCAAGCGCGGCTCGATCCCCGCTGGCGGCATGATCGCGGCAGACCTGAAAACCGGCAAATTCTATGACCACAAGGACATTGTGGACTATCTGGCCGCCCAGGCGCCTTACGAGGAATGGCTGTCGGCCGTGACGGAACTGGATCCGGAAATCGGTCCCGGTGAAGAACCGGCGATGTTCGCCAAGGAAGAGCTGCTGCGCCGCCAGACAGCCGCCGGCTATTCTCTGGAAACGCTGGAACTGATCCTGTCGCCCATGGTGGAATCCGGCAAGGAAGCCATCGGCTCGATGGGGGATGACACGGCCCCGGCGGTGCTGTCCTTCAACTACCGCCCGATGAGCCATTTCTTCCGGCAGAACTTCAGCCAGGTGACCAATCCGCCGGTTGACCCGCTTCGCGAAGAACGCGTGATGAGCCTCAAGACGCGGTTCAAGAACCTCGGCAACGTGCTCGACACGGACAAGTCGCAGCAGGAAGTCTTCGTGCTGGAAAGCCCGGTACTGACGAACGGCATGTATGAGCGGCTGCTGACGCGGCTTGGCGTGTCCTACACCGAGATCGACTGTACCTTCCCGGCAGAGGACGTCACCAATGATGGTAGCGCCCTGAAGGAAGCATTGTCCCGCATCCGTCAGGAAGCCGAAGATGCCGTGCGCGAAGGCCGCGAGCATATCGTCCTGACAGACCAGTATCAGTCCGCCACCCGCACCGCGATCCCGATGATCCTCGCCACCGGCGCGGTGCACTCGCACCTCGTGGCGCAGGGCCTGCGGACGTTCTGCTCCATCACGGTGCGCTCGTCCGAATGTCTCGACACGCATTACTTTGCCGTGCTCGTCGGCGTCGGCGCGACCTGCGTCAACGCTTACCTTGCGCAGGACGCGATCACCGACCGCCATGCCCGCGGCCTTTACGGCGACCTGACGCTCGAAGAGTGCGTGCACAATTACAAGGCCGCCGTGGAAGCGGGCCTGTTGAAGATCATGTCCAAGATGGGCATCTCGGTCATTTCATCCTATCGCGGCGGGTACAATTTCGAGGCGCTCGGTCTCTCCCGCGCGCTGGTGGCCGATTACTTCCCCGGCATGAACAGCCGTATCTCCGGCCTTGGCCTTGCAGGCCTTGAAGAGAACGCGCTGGTCCGCCACGAAATGGCATTTGACGACGATGTCATCTCGCTCCCCGTTGGCGGCTTCTACCGCCTGCGCGCGAACGATGAACCGCATGCCCTCGATGGCCAGCTGATCCACACGCTGCAAACCGCCTGCAACACGGGCGATTATTCGGTGTACCGAAAATTTGCGGACGCGCTGGAGGCACGCAACCCGATTCAGCTGCGGGACCTGCTGGACTTCAAACGCAACCTGCCGCCAGTGCCGCTGACGCAGGTTCAGTCGATCAATGAGATCCGCAAGCGCTTCGTGACGCCCGGCATGTCGCTCGGCGCGCTCAGCCCTGAGGCACATGGTACGCTCAACATCGCCATGAACCGGATCGGGGCCAAGTCTGTCTCGGGGGAGGGCGGCGAAGACCGCGCCCGTTATCGCCCGCTGCCGAACGGCGACAATATGAACTCGTCGGTCAAGCAGATCGCGTCCGGCCGTTTCGGCGTGACGGCGGAATATCTGAACCAGTGCCGCGAGATCGAGATCAAGGTGGCCCAGGGCGCCAAGCCCGGCGAGGGCGGCCAGCTGCCCGGCTTCAAGGTGACCGAGTTCATCGCCCGCCTGCGCCACGCGACGCCGGGTGTAACGCTGATCTCTCCGCCGCCGCACCACGACATCTATTCCATCGAAGATCTGGCCCAGCTGATCTACGACCTGAAGCAGATCAACCCGGAGGCCCGTGTCTGCGTGAAGCTCGTCGCCCAGTCCGGCGTCGGCACGGTGGCTGCCGGTGTGGCGAAAGCGAAGGCGGACATCATCCTGATCGCTGGAGGTGTCGGCGGGACGGGCGCGAGCCCCCAGACCTCGGTGAAGTTCGCCGGCCTGCCTTGGGAAATGGGCCTTGCAGAAGCGCACCAGATCCTGTCGCTCAACAATCTGCGCGACAAGGTCACCCTGCGGACCGATGGCGGCTTGCGCACGGGCCGTGACATTGTCATCGCGGCCATGCTGGGCGCTGAGGAATACGGCATCGGCACGGCCTCGCTTGTGGCCATGGGCTGTATCATGGTGCGCCAGTGCCATTCGAACACCTGCCCGGTCGGCGTCTGCGTGCAGGACGAGGCACTGCGCGCGCACTTCACCGGCACGCCGGAGAAGGTCGTCAATCTGATGAGCTTCATCGCAGAAGACGTCCGGGAGATCCTTGCCTCGCTTGGCCTGAAGTCTCTCGACGAAGCCATTGGGCGGACGGACCTCCTGGCCCAGGTCAGCCGCGGCGCGACGCATCTCGATGACCTCGACCTCAACCCGCTTCTGGTCCAGGTCGATACCGACAAGCCGATCATCTACCATCCGGCTCACCGCGAGGAAGTGCCGGATACGCTGGATGCTCAGATCCTGCGCGATGCAGAACCCTTCTTCGAGCGCAGTGAGAAGATGCAGCTCGAATACGACGTGCAGAACACGATGCGCGCCATCGGCACACGGTCGAGCTCCGCCATCACGCGCAAGTTCGGCATGCATGCCCTGCCGGAAGGCCGCCTGCACATCCGGCTTGAAGGCTCGGCCGGCCAGTCACTCGGCGCCTTCTCGGTGCAGGGCCTGCTGCTGGAAGTCATCGGCGATGCCAATGACTATGTCGGCAAGGGCCTGTCCGGAGCGACCATTGTCGTGGCCCCGCGCCCGAAAGACCGCCGCTCGGCTTCCGGCGATGCCATCATCGGCAACACCTGTCTCTATGGTGCGACCAGCGGAAAGCTGTTCGCGTCCGGAACGGCAGGCGTGCGCTTCGCGGTCCGGAACTCCGGTGCGAAGACGGTGGTCGAGGGCTGCGGCGCGAATGGCTGCGAGTACATGACCAATGGCCGTGCGGTGATCCTCGGCCCCATCGGCGACAATTTCGGCGCCGGCATGACGGGCGGCGCGGCCTTCATCTGGGATCCGACGAACCGGTTCGAACGCGTCGCCAACCCGGATTCGATCGACTGGTATCCGCTGCCGGAAATGCCGACCGAACATATCGGCGAGGCCAAGGCCCTGATCGAGGAACATGTCCGCCGCACGGGCTCTGTCCGCGGCAAGGAAATCCTCGACGACTGGGACCGCGCCGTCCACGACATGCTGATGGTCGTGCCGAAGGAAATCGCACACCTGCTGCTCGGCCGTACCAAGCCAAAGGCGAAGAAAAAGGTCGCCGCGAAGGCCTGATTCCAGACCTGTAAAGAAAAAGCCCCGCGGAGCGATCCGCGGGGCTTTGCTGTTTGGGGGCAGGATCAGGATTTCTTGCGGCGGATGCGCGGCCAGATCAGTTTCAGCCATATCCAGACGAAGACGCCAATCAGGATCAGCCAGGGCAGGCCAATGGCAAAGGCGGTGATCACGGCGGCCAGCGCGCTCGACAGATTATAGAAGAAATCCCCGAAGGCGCGGGCCAGCGGCTCCAGCGCGCCCTGCGAGACCGGGTTGCGCTTGGTTTCATAGCCGATGGAGAGCTGGCTCATGTTCACCCTCTGGCGCAGGGCCGCGAGGGAAGATTTCAGGGAATCGATCTCGCCGTTGACGCGGGCCAGTTCCCGCTCAGTTTCCAGCAGTTCGCCCAGTTTGCCGGGCCGGTCGGCCAGCAGCTGTTCCAGCCGGGCCTGCAGCGTCTCCTGCGCCTTCAGCCGTGCATCGGTATCAATGATGGAAACGGTCAGGTCTTCGGCAGTCGTCTGGCGGTTGGTGATTTCGCCTTTCGCCGCTTTGGCTTCGGCTTCGACGCCGTTCAGGAACTGTTCGATCCAGGCCGGTGTGGCGCGCAGGTTCAGCGAGGCGGAGGCTTCATCCTCCGAATAGGCATTCATCCAGGAATTCGTCACCATGCAGACCGTGGGCCCGGCCTTGTTGCAGGCATCGATATGGCCCTGCAACGTCGGCTCGATCGCATTGACCGGCAGGCGCATGCCGATGGAGTGGGAGTAGGCAATGTACTGCTGGGCGACGGTCTCGCCACCCATGCTGCCATCTGGCCCGCCGCCGGCCTCCATCTCTTCCATCAACATGCCGTCGTCGGCGGCGTATTTCGCGCCCATCGACATTTCGACCGGGGGAGGGGGCGCGTTTATAGGGCGGGCGGATTCCCGCGATGCGCCGGGTCCGCCGCAGGCGGCAAGGCCCATGGCCGACAGGGTCAGCGCCGACAGCGCGAGGCGAAGTGATTTGGTGTTCATGTGTGTCCCTCCAGTGGACTCATCTCCCACATGAAACGCGGAAAAAGGCAAGATTCCGCTCGCAAAGCGAAAAATTGCGGCGGTCGGGTCCGCGGGAGGGGGCAGAGTGCGGCTCAGGCGCGCGACCCGCCCGCAACGGCGCCCGCCTCACAGGCGAATCTGGTCATCAAGGAAGCAATCGCCAGCGGATTCCCCGGCAGGGTAACCTTTGTGTTGCCGACGCAGCAGGCGAGGCGGATCGTTCTTGCACATCCGGCGCCTCGGAGGGTGCGCCGGTCCTCCAGCCTCGGTGAGAGACCCTCCGGACCATTCTAAGGACCCAAGGTCATGAACAGATTTTCCAGCGAACCGCTCTTTTCACCTTCCCGCCGCAGCCTGATGAAACTGGCCGGTGTCGGCGCCGTTGGCGCGGCGACCGCCCTCTCAGCCTGCTCGGAAACCGCCACTGCGGCCACCCCGGCCAATGACGCGATCGACCCGGATGCCCTCGCCATCCTGTCGGCCAACGAAAACCCGTATGGTCCGTCGCCCAAAGCGGTTGAGGCGGTCAGGGCCGAAGCTGCGAACCTCTATCGCTACACCTATCCGACCGTGTCGAAATTTGCCGCGATGGTCGCCGAGCGCGAAGGCGTTGCACCGGAGCAAGTGCTGGTCACCAACGGCTCAACCCCAATCCTGGCGGCGTTCTCCGACTGGGTGAATGTGAAGGGCGGCAAGATCATCACCTCCGCGATTACCTATGAGGGCGTGCCGCGCGTCGCAGAACAGGCAGGCACCGAAGTCGTCTACATGCCGCTGACCCAGGACATGGGCTATGACATGGAAGCCATCGCGGCCCGTGTCGGCCCGGACACGGGGGCTGTCTATCTCTGCAACCCGAACAACCCGACCGGCAAGACGATCCCGACAGCGCAGCTGAAAGCCTTCGTCGAAGACGTCAGCAACAAGGTTCCGGTCTTCGTCGACGAAGCCTATCTGGACATGTCGGACGACTATCCGGGCAATGTGATGTCCGAATTTGTTGCCGCTGGTAAGCCGGTTATCGTGGCACGGACCTTCTCGAAAATCTACGGCATGGCCGGTCAGCGTCTTGGCTACGGCCTGATGCCGGCCGACATGGCGATGGATATGCGCATGACGGGCCGCCTGTCGAACGTCAACTATCTCGGTCTCGTTGCTGGCATGGCCAGCCTTGAGGACACGGCCCATTTCGAAAAGATGCGCGCCACCATGATCCGTGGACGCCAGAAGTTGATCGCCATGGCCGCAGACCTTGGCCGCCCGATCGCACCGGATCCGCAGGGCAGCTTCATCTACATGGATGTCGGTATGCCGGCGAAGGATTTCGCCGCCAAGATGCTGGAGCGCAATGTGCGCGTTGTTGGTGAGCGCTGGAGCGACCTGCCGAACTGGACACGTATCTGCGTGGGCCTCGATCACGAGATCGACAAGTGCCACGCGGCCGCAAAAGAAGTCCTGACCTCGATCTAAAGGGGGGTGGGGCCCCGGCCCTGGCTTCGGTCAGGGCCGGTAGCCCACCTTGCGCTCGCCGGGTTCGAGGACCCGCCAGGCGTGATGGATGAAATCCACCAGCAGCGGCCGCGTGTCGCGCGGGTCGATGATTTCCTCCGCAAGGAAACTTTCCGCCGTTCGGAACGGTGAGCGGATCGCTTCAAACTTCCGGTACAATTGCTCCTTCAAGGCGTCGGGATCTTCCGCCTCGGCCAGTTCCTTCCGGAACGCGGCCTCGATGCCGCCCGCCATGGGCAGGCTGCCCCAGTCGCCGCTCGGCCAGCAATAGCGCCACTTCGTTTTCGACTGGTTCATCATCGCCGACCCGGCGAGGCCATAGGCCTTGCGGATGACCACCGAACAGACTGGCACGTCTGCCTGATAGACGGCCGTCATGGCGCGTACACCTGCGCGGGTGACGCCGGCTGTCTCCGCCTTCACGCCGACAGCGAAGCCCGGACAGTCGACAAAGTGAATGACCGGCAGGTGGAACATGGAGCAGAGGTCCATGTGCCGTGTGACCTTGTCGCAGACATCTGCCGTCCACGCCCCATCCAGGAAGAAGGGGTCGCCCGCCAGGATACCGACGGGGTAGCCATC
Source organism: Hyphomonas sp. GM-8P (assembly GCF_003263315.1). Taxonomy (NCBI): domain Bacteria; kingdom Pseudomonadati; phylum Pseudomonadota; class Alphaproteobacteria; order Hyphomonadales; family Hyphomonadaceae; genus Hyphomonas; species Hyphomonas sp. GM-8P. The sequence continues at coordinate 45,058 of NZ_AWFE01000116.1, read as the reverse complement.
GATCCGCGCGAAGCCGGTGACGATGCCGCGGCCCCATTCCTTGCCGATCTCGAAGAAGCTCCCATGGTCGACCGTGGCGTCGATGATCTTGCGCGGCTTGTAGGGGGTCTTTCCGTCGGTTGGCACGATGGAGAGCAGGCTCTCTTCCTTCCGGTCCGGATGGTCGGCCGGGGACGTGCGCTGAGGCAGGTCGTGTACGGACGGGGGCAGGTAGGACAGGAAGCGCCGCGCCGCGATGAAGGCGTCGGCTTCGGTATCGACGACATTGTCTACCGTGCCGTTCTGCGCCTGGATCTTCCAGCCGCCGAGCTCTTCCTTGGTCACGTTTTCACCGAGTGCGATGGCCACGGGCGGTCCGGCCACGAACACCTGGCTGAGTTCCTTGACCATGACCGAAAAATGGCTGGCCGCCACACGGCCCGCGCCCATGCCGGCGCAAGGGCCGAGAGCCAGCGAGACGAACGGCACCTGCGTCATGCCGTGGACGATCTCGTTCCAGCCGGGCGTTTCGGGAATATAGGTGCGCGGGTCTTTCTCCAGCGATTTGACCGAACCGCCGCCACCCGTGCCGTCAATCATCTGAACCAGCGGCATGCGATACTCCGCCGCCATTTTGATCATCTGGACCATTTTCTGCCAGATCGAGGCATCCGAGGCGCCGCCGCGCACGGTGAAATCGTCGGCGAGGATCACGGTCGGACGGCCATCCAGCGTCGCCCGCCCAGTGACGGAACTGGCTGGCAGGAAAGTCTCGAGTTCGTCGTCCGCGGTATAGGTCGCCCGGCCGGAGATCTTGCCGATCTCATGGAAGCTGCCCGGATCGACCAGGAAGGCGACCCGTTCCCGGACGGTCAGCTTACCGCGCCCGCGCTGGCGTTCGACGGGTTCTTCGCCGCCCATTTTCTCGGCCAGCCGTTCACGGCGGCGGAGTTCCTCAATCGATTTTTCCCAACTCATGCCGCGACCTTCCACGCTTCCCCAGCGCAACGTCAAGCAGATGTGAAACCGATCTCACAAGATTTCAGCGGGCATGGCCCGGAGAACACAAGGCCGTACCGCGAGAATCTGAAAGCTCCTTCACGATACGGTATGTCACACAGCTTTTCCTTGATTTTCATACCGCGGGTCTGCTTTATCGCATCAAATCCATCCCAAGGAGGAATCTCATGGATCTCGCAGAACTCACAGCCAAGGCCAATGACGCTGTTTCCGCAGGCGGCGACTTCAAGAAAAAGGTGAAGTTTGATTTCGGCGATGCCGGCAAACTTTTCATCGACGGCATGAATGGCGTGGCCAACAATTCTGACGACGCAGCCGATGCGACGATCAAGGTTGATTGGGAAGACTTCAAGAAGATTGCCTCCGGCGGCCTCGACGCCACGATGGCCTTCATGCAGGGTAAACTGAAAGTTGAAGGCGACATGTCGGTTGCCATGCAGCTTCAGAGCCTGATGAAGGCGCTCTCCTAAGGCGAACCGCCCTTCGGGTTTGACAGGTCAGGCCGCCCCGGGACACCCTGCGGGCGGCCTTTTCCGTCTGGGATAAAACTGCATGGACACGACCCCTTCGCCGGATACCGAATTCGTCCTCGTTCCTGGCAATCCGCCGCCTACAGGAGCGGAGATCGTCTGGTTCAAGGGCACGGGCGGACGTGCCCTGCGTGCCTGCGTCGCCCCGGCGCTGGCGCCTGACAAGCCACGCGGCACGGCCATCGTCTGCCCGGGCCGGACGGAATTCATCGAAAAATATTTCGAGGTCGGGCACGAGCTGCAGGCGATGGGCTTTGCCGTCGTCATTCTCGACTGGCCGGGGCAGGGCCTGTCGGAGCGCCTGCTCGACGACACGAAGAAAGGCCATATCGACCGGTTCGAGACGTTCATGGGCGCGCTGGCCAACGGGCTGGAGGCGCTCGATGACCGCCTGCCGCGGCCTTATGTGTCGCTTGCTCATTCCATGGGCGGCGCGATTGCGCTGGCCGCCATTGCACGAGGTCTTGTGAAGGTGGACGCCGCCGCGTTCTCTGCGCCGATGTGGGGGATCAAGTCGAAATTCCTCGGCATGCGCTATCTCGTCTGGGCGATGCGGGCGACCGGCCGGTCCGGTGACTATGCTGTCCAGCCCGGCCCGCCGGAGACGTTCGAGACGAACATCGTGACCCATGACAGAAAGCACTGGCAGCTGCAGCGCGACCTCGTCGATGCCCGGCCGGAGCTGGACCTCGGCCCGGTAACATGGGGCTGGCTCGGTGCGTCGCTGGATATCCTTGCGACCTTCACAAAAGCCAGGACGCTAAACTCTGTGACCATTCCCGTCTTCGTCGCCTCTGCCTCAGAAGAGCAGCTGGTCGACAATGCGACCCATACCGCTGTCTGCAAACGCCTGCCGGATTGTGAGCACGTGATGGTTGAGGGCGCGATGCACGAGATCCTGATGGAAACGGACGACAAGCGCGCGCAGTTCTGGGAGGGCTTCCAACGCCTCCTGAAACGTGCGGATATATAGACAAGAAAAAATAGACTGGGGTTAGGAGGAAACCTGTGGCGATCATTACGCTTTCACGCATTCTGGCTTTCTGGGCGGCGAAACAGCCGGACCGGCCTGCGATCGATCATGAAGGGGCCCAGATCAGCTGGGCAGACCTTGACCGGCGCACCAACCGCCTTGCGCGCGCTTATGAAAAGCTGGGCGTGAAGCAGGACGATTTCGTCACCATTGCGCTGCCGAACGGGATCGAATTCTTCGAAGCCTGCCTCGCCACCTGGAAAGCCGGCGCGACGCCGCAGCCGATTTCTTCCCGCCTGCCCAAGCATGAGCGTGACCAGATCGTGGAGCTTGGCAAGCCATCCCTTGTGGTCGGCGTTCCGGCAGGAGAATATGGCGACACGCCGTCTGTGCCCGAGAACTACGAGCCGGACGCCAGCCTTCCGGACACGGAACTTCCCGAACGCATGGCCGCTTCGCTCAAGGCGATGACCAGCGGCGGCTCCACCGGCCGGCCGAAACTGATTGTATCCAAGATCCCGGCTGCCTGGGATCCGGAACTGCCCTATCTCGAAATCCCGGTGCAGGGCGCGATGCTGATCCCGGGGCCGCTCTATCACAATGGCCCGTTCATGTGGGCGATGATTGCCCTCTTCAAGGGCTGCACGGTCGGTATTACGACACGCTTCGACGCGGAGAAGACGCTGTCGACGATCGAGCGGCTGAAAGTGGATGTCGTCTACACCGTGCCAACCATGATGCGCCGCATCTGGGCACTGCCGGAAGACGTGCGGAACAAGTACAACCTGTCCAGCCTCAAGGCGCTCTGGCACCTCGCGGCGCCATGCCCGGCCTGGCTGAAGGAATGCTTCATCGAATGGCTTGGCGGTGACGTGATCTGGGAGCTCTATGCCGGCACCGAAGGGCAGGGCACGACCATCATTCAGGGTACGGAATGGCTGGAGCATCGCGGCTCGGTCGGCAAACCGGTCGAGGCGTGCGAGATGAAGGTTGTCGGCGAGAATGGCGAAAACCTGCCGCCCGGCGAAGTTGGCGAGATTTTCATGCGCCCGCTGGAAGGCCCGGGCACGACCTATCGTTATATTGGCGCAGAGGCCAAATCGCTTGAAGGCGGCTGGGAAAGCCTCGGCGACATGGGCTACATGGATGAGGACGGCTATCTCTACCTGACAGACCGCCTGTCGGACATGATCCTGTCGGGCGGGGCGAACATCTATCCAGCGGAAGTGGAAGCGGCGATCGATGCCTATCCGGGTGTCCAGTCGTCCGCCGTGATCGGCCTGCCGGACGAGGATATGGGCGCGCGCCTGCATGCCGTCATTTGCCGGCCGGAGGGCGCGGTGGACGAGGCCGACATGGTGGCCCATCTCGCCACCATGCTTGTGCGCTACAAGATCCCGAAGAGCTTCGAATATGTCAGCGAAGCGGTGCGCGACGATGCCGGAAAGGTACGCCGCAAGACACTCCGCGAAGAACGGATCGCGGCCATGGCCCAAAACGCCTGAAGTGATTCCGGTTCCGCTTGACTTACCCTAGGGCGGGACCGCTCCCTTCCTCCCAAATTCAGGAGGAAAACCCCATGAAAGTTGCAGCCGTCAAGAAGCCGGGCGGACCCGGAAATCTCGTCATCGAAGAACGCCCCGATCCGAAACCCGGCCCGGGAGAAGTGCTGGTGCGCGTGCGCGCCTCCAGCCTTAATTATCACGACTTTGTCGTCGTCATGGGCGGCATCCCGACCCCGGATGGCCGCATTCCGATGTCCGACGGCGCCTGCGAAGTCGTCGCCGTCGGCGAGGGCGTCACCAAATGGAAAGCGGGCGACAAGGTCCTCTCGCTGTTCTTCCCAAGCTGGCAGTCCGGCCAGATCGAGGCGGCGGGCTTCCAGTCCGTTCCCGGAGACGGAGCAGACGGTTTTGCGGCGGAGCTTGTTGCTGCGCCGGAAACGGCCTTCACCCGCATGCCGGAAGGCTGGACGTTTGAAGAGGCCGCAACCCTTCCGTGTGCAGCGCTGACCGCTTGGCGCGGCATTGTCGCCGAAGGCAAGATCAAGCCGGGCGACTGGGTGCTGACGCAAGGCACGGGCGGCGTGTCGATCTTCGCGCTGCAGCTCGCCAAGGCGGCTGGCTGCCGGGTGATCTCGACCTCGTCGTCGGCCGAGAAGCTCGAAAAGCTGAAAGCCCTCGGCGCCGATCATGTGATCAATTACAAGGAAAACCCGGAATGGGGCGCTGAAGCCTTCAAACTGGCCGGCGGACGCGGCGTCGATGAAGTCGTCGAGATCGGCGGGCCGGGCACAATGGCCCAGTCCATCGCGGCGTGCCGTCCTGGTGGGCACATCTCGCTGATCGGCGTGCTCACCGGCGTCTCCGGTGAAGTACCGACGGCGGCGCTCTTCTCGCGCAATATCACCCTGTCGGGCATTACGGTCGGCTCGCGCCGGATGCAGGAAGACATGATCGACGCAATCGAGGCGAACGGCATCAAGCCGGTGATCGATAGCACCTTCCCGCTGGACAAGATCGCCGACGCGTTCGCCCATCAGGCGAGCCAGAAGCATTTCGGCAAGATCGTCCTGACGGTCTGATCCGGCAATGTCCGTTATAGTCCGGCATGGTCTTCATTGGTCATGCCGGAGCAGGCCTGGTCCGGTATGATCATGCCATGTTCTATGTGGACATGAAAAAACGCCCTCCCGGCAGGGGAGGGCGTTTCTTTGTCCCGGAACGAAACAGGCTTAGCCGGCGATATATTGCGCGCCGTTCACCGTCATCGTCGCGCCGGTAATGAAAGCGCCGTCGTCGCTGGCGAGATAGGCGCACATGGAGGCGATTTCTTCCGGCTTGCCGAGGCGGCCGACCGGGATCGTCGCGATGATGCCTTCCAGCACTTTCTCAGGCACGGCACGCACCATCTCGGTGTCGATATAGCCCGGGCAGACCGTGTTCACGGTGATGCCCTTCTTGGCGCCTTCCTGGGCAAGGGCCTTGCTGAAACCGATCAGGCCGGCCTTGGCGGCGGAATAGTTCGCCTGGCCGAACTGACCCTTCTGGCCGTTGATGGACGAGATGTTGATGACGCGGCCCCAATTGCGCTCGCGCATGCCTTCCCAGACATGGTGCGTCACGTTGAAGGCGGAGGTCAGATCGATGTCGATCACCTGCTGCCATTGGTCTTTCGTCATTTTGTGGAAGGGCGCATCGCGCGTTACGCCGGCATTGTTCACGACGATGTCGATCGGGCCGAGGTCTTTTTCAATCGCGGCGATGCCGGCGCCAACGGCGTCATAATCGGCGACATCGAACTTGTAGACATGGATGCCGAGCTCGTCGGCGGTCGCCTTGGCGGCTTCCTCGTTACCGGCATAGTTTGCCGCGACTTTGTAGCCGGCTTTCGCCATGGCTGCGCTGATGGCGTGGCCGATACCGCGTGTACCGCCTGTGACCAGAACCGTTTTGGACATGGGTGCTCCTCCCTTAAATTTTGCACTGCAGCATGCTTAGCGTTACTGTTGCAGAAACTTCAATAGCGCATTGGTCGCATGCAGATTTTATGCGAGATTATGCGGCATAGCACAAAAATTGCTTTCCCCTTGCGGAAAGCTGAGGGATGAAAATGGTCAAAGGGTCGGGTTCTTCGGAGCCAATCATCATCAAAAAATATGCGAACCGGCGCCTCTACGACACGTCGACCTCGTCTTATGTGACGCTGGATCACCTGTCCGAACTTGTCCGCGAGGGTCGGGATTTTGAGGTCCGCGATGCCAAGACGGGCGAGGATCTGACGCGCCAGGTTCTGACGCAGATCATCTTCGAACAGGAAACCAAGGGTGAGGGCGCCCTGCCGCTGAACTTCCTGCGCCAGCTGATCGGCTTCTATGGCGGTGGCGCGCAGACCTTCCTGCCAGCCTTCCTAGACATGTCGATGAACTCCTTCGCCGAAGCGCAGAAGGAGTGGCAGAAGGCGGCCAATCCGATGACCATGTTCGAGAAACAAGCCCGCCGGAACATGGCGATGTTCGAACAGGCCATGAAGATGTTCATGCCGACGCTCTACAATTCGTCGAAGCCCCAAAACTCGTCCTCGTCGTCTTCCCCGGCCGGTTCCATGATGGAAATGCAGGCCGAGGCGCTCGCCAACATGCAGGCCCAGATGTCCGCCATCCAGGACCAGCTGGCAGAGCTGTACCGCAAGGACTGAGACGCGCGCTCAAGGTGAAATCAAAAAAAGCCCGCTCCATCGAGCGGGCTTTTCTGCTTTTAGTTTCGGTACCGGATCAGCCGTGATCCACGCCAAAGTCGCGCCGCGCAGACACGATGGTCACCACCACACCGGCCAGCACATCCAGAAGTGTCATCGACATCAGGATGAAGAAGGTGGAGGTGGCGAAGTTAGGCGCCAGCAGGAACTCGATGAGGCACAGGATGAACAGCATCATCGAAATCGCGTGATTGATGATGGTCGAGGTGCCGGTGCTGGTCGACTTCAGGATTTCCAGGAACAGGAAAACGATCGACAACAGCAGGATCGCATCGCCCTGGGTCAGCACCCATTTGACGCCGGAAATCATCGGAAGCGAGAAAAAGGTCTCGTTCAGCACGGCCTGAAGCGGGGCGGTATCGCTGACAATGATCTGGCCAAGCTCATTGGTTGTCGTCGCCGGGCCGCCGGCCATGACGGCCAGAAGGTTGTAGAGGGCCACCGGCACGACCAGTAGCGGAAAGATTCCGAAGATTGCACGCATCAAATACCCCTTTTCGGTGCTGCTGCGGGACCCGGCATTTTGCCGTTTGCGTCTGGCGATGAACCCGCCAATGACGGCTGCCTGCGTGTCCTTTTTCATGTTCACTAACCCGTCGCTCAGCGCGTGTTAACACGAGGTGTACCGGATAGTTTCCGGCGAGGCGAGGAAAAACCCCCACGGCCTTAACCACCAGTATTCCCGCAAATCGGGCGATTTGCAGGCGGTTTGCCCATGAATTTAAGGGGGCTCAGATTTCGTCCGCGCCGCCCGGATTGCGCCGGCGGCGGATCAGCCAGGTGACACCGCGCAGATCTGAGAAAGCATCGTTCAGGCGGCCGAAATTTGTATAGTTCGATTTGCCCGTCCCGCGCTCGCGGTGGTTGACGTCCCGGTATTCCACATTGAACCCTTCAGCCCGCATCAAGGCCGGCATGTAGCGGTGCATGTGATCGAAATAGGGGAGCTGGATGTAGGCAGCGCGCTTCATCACCTTGATGCCGCAACCGCTGTCGTCGCAATCATCCTTCAGCATGCGCTTGCGGATATTGTTCGCAAAGCGCGAGCCGAACCGCTTCCAGGCCGTGTCCTTGCGTTTGGCCCGGCGGCCCATGACCATGTTCAGCTTTTCCGGGGCATCCTGACGGGTGAGCTGGCGGTAGAGATCCGGCAGGTCAGCCGGGTCGTTCTGTCCATCGCCGTCCAGCGTGCCGATGACCGGAGCTTTTGCGGCCAGAATGCCGGAGCGGATCGCACGGCTCTGGCCGGCATTCTTCCGGTGTCCGAGCACACGCAGCATCGGATATTTCGCTTTCAGCTCCACCAGCTGGGCGCGGGTGTCGTCGGTCGAGGCATCGTCGACAAAGACCATTTCATAAGCGCGCCCGTCGAGCGCCTTGGCGATTTCGCCGATCAGGGTCGCCACATTCCCGGATTCATTATGCACCGGGACGACGACGGAGAACTCAAGAGCCTGGTCCAAATCCAGATCCCTTCTGCTGGTGCGCCCCCCAAACTGGCGCTCGAAAAAGTCTTCGCGTCATACAGAGCGTTCCGGCGAAAGGCGAGCCCTGCGCTTCACTTGCGGCTGACACGGCCTTCACGCCCAAAAGCGCAAGACGAAGCGGCGCGAACCGGTTAGAGGAGGGGCCATGACATTGCTCGACCGCCTTTCGACCGGCTGGAAAGCCTGGGTCGCTCTCTTCCTCATCACCTTCAGTGCGGCTGCGCCGGGTGTTTTCATGTTGCCGGCGCTGGACCGGGACGAAAGCCGGTTCGCCCAGGCCTCAAAGGAAATGCTGGAAGAGCACGACTATATTCGCATCCAGTACCAGGACGAGCTGCGCAACAAGAAACCGGCCGGGATTCACTGGCTGCAGGCGGCCTCAACGGCGGTTTTCACCGGGCCGGAAGCCAAGCAGATCTGGACCTATCGTTTCCCGAGCTGGATCGGCGCGAGCCTTGCGGCTGTGGCCTGTTTCTGGTGCGGCATCCCGCTGGTGGGCCGGCGCGCGGCCTTTCTCGGCGCGGCGATGTTCGGCTCAACGCTGCTGCTCACGTCCGAGGCGCATATATCAAAGACCGATGCGGTGCTCGTCTGCCTCACGACGATTGGCATTGGCGCATTGGGGCGGCTGTACCTGCGTGAGGGTTCGCCCAAGCAGATGGCGCTCCTCTTCTGGCTCGCCATGGGGCTCGGCTTCCTCATCAAGGGGCCGGTGACGCCGATGGTCGCCTTCTATGCAGGGCTCGGCGTCTGGGTCTGGGGCCGGGCGGAGAACGGGAAGGGCGGGGACTGGTGGCGTCCGCTGCTCTGGTGGCCGGGACCGCTTCTGTTCGTCGCCTTGGTCCTGCCCTGGTTCATCTGGGTTCAGGTGGCGACAAGTGGTGAGTTTCTGCAGGGCGCGGTCGGCAAGGATCTGAAAGACAAGTTCACGGGCGCGTCGGAAGGTCATGGCGGCTGGCCATTCTATCACCTCACCCATCTGCCGATCTGGTTCTTCCCGGCGATCCTGCTGATCGTGCCGGGGCTTGTCGCAGGCTGGAAGGGCGTGCGGCAGGCGACTGTCGCCCGAACCGGTCGGCCGGGCTTGCTGATTGGCGGCGCGCTGCTCATGATCAGCCTGTTGCTGGCGCTGGTCCTGCCGACGACCGCCGCAAACGGCGTGAAGGTCGCTTATCCGTCAGTACTGCTGCTGGTTTTCTGGTTCCTCTCGACACGGGACGAATGGTGGCGCCGGGCACCGGCCTCTCCCGAAGCCTCAGCGGAGGTGAAGGGCCTGCGCCTGCTCTTGTGCTGGACGCTGCTGACCTATGCCTTTTTCGAACTGATGCCGACGCTGCTCAGCCACTATATCCTGCCAGCCTATCCGGGCATGGCGCTCCTTTGCGGCTATGCCGCGGTGCGCCTGATGGAAGGGGTCAAGATGCCGGTCTCACGCTGGCTCTCGCTTGCCCTGTTCGGACTTGGCGCCGTCTTGTTGCTGGCAGTCTCCTATCCTGGAGTGACCCATAATTTCATGACGGAAGCGGCAGGCGATTTCACTACCGCATCCAGTTCTGAAGTGTTGGAGACCTGGCAGGGCTACCGTGTGTTTCCGGTCTGGCTCTGGTGGGCGGCGTTTGTACTCTGCGGCGCCGCGGCGATCGAATTCAGCCGTGCGCGGATGGCTGTCTCCATCGGGCTCAGCATTGCGGCCGCTTTCGTCATCGGTTGGCATATCCGCATCTTCATGCTGCCGAGCCAGGTCTGGGTGCAGCCGACGGAAACCGCGCGTCTGGCGCTGGAAGATGTCTGCGGCATCCCGGGTGAAGCCTGCGCGATGACACCACCCCAGCGCATCCTTGCGCTTGGCTATGCGGAGCCGTCCTACATCCTCACCATGGGTACTCAGAATACGCACCCACCGGAAACGCCGCTGGATTTGCCGTCAGATGAGAGCGCCTATCCGGTCGTTTATCTCGTAAATTACGAGGACCGGAAGGCCGAACCTCCGGTGGCCGAAGAAGTGGCGCATTTGCGCGCGCAGGCCAAAGGCATGGGCCTCTGCATCACGGAGTCAGAACCTTACTATGCGCTCAACTATTCCAATGGCGATCCGGTGAATTTCGTCGCCATGCGGTTCGACCGGGAAAGCTGCCGCTAGAAAGTGTAGCCGATGCGGAAGCCATAAGTTCGCGGATCGGACCGGAACGTATCGTAACCGATAAAGCCATACCCCGAGAGGGCATAGTCTTCGTCCGTCAGATTCCGGGCCCACAGGGTGACATCTATTCCGGGATCTGAAAACCGGAGACCGGCTTCTGCCTGAAGCGTTGTGAACCCTTTCTGCATGCGGGACGCCAGTCCTTCCGGATCCAGATAATAGCGGCTGCGATACTTCGCGTGCAGCGAGACATGACCATCTGTATTGGGAGTGAAGGCGAATTCATACCGACCACCCAGCATGGCGGAGACGTCCGGCGCGAAAGGCAAGGGATTTGCATGGAACTTTCCGGCATTGCCTCCAATATCTGAGGTTTGATCGATTTCCGTGTCGAGCAGGGTGAACCCGCCTTTCAGAGACAAGGCATCGGTTGCCTGCCAGCGCATATCGGCATCCAGGCCATAAACAGTCGCTGCGTCGAGATTTGAGAGAGAATTGGACGTGATGCTGGAACCGTCCGGAAGCGGGAAGTTCACGAAGATGCGCGCCTGGGGGGCGTCATAGTCCTGATAGAACAGGGCGGCGGTCCAGATGAAACGGCCTGAAGGCTCTGACTTGAACCCCGCCTCATACGCCGTGACGGTCTCTGCATCGAACAGGCCTTCATTGGAAAAGTGGGTGGCGTTGTTCTGCACTTCCCCATTGAAACCGCCGGACTTGTAGCTGTTTGCGATGGACATATAAGCCGTGCCCGCATCCGTCTCATAGGCCAGCGCCGCATTCCCGGTGAGCTTTGTGTCTTCAATTTCGTTCGAACCGGCGGCAAGGCCAAGACCGCCGACATTGTTGTAGCCGATTGTGCCGTCATCGAAGAGGTGCCGTCCCGCGCCGGCACCTTCGATTGTCTCGCGCGTGATCCGGGCGCCGAGCGTGGCGGTGAGCCGGTCGGTCAGCGCCACCTCATTGTAGGTGAAGGCGGCAAGGACAGAGCGTTCCTGCCGGATGTCCGTGATGAGCGTCTTGGCGGTTCCGTCCGAAACAGGCTGAGGACCTGCCCGGCTGGCGGCCCCGACATAGGGGCAGGTGCCGAGGAGGGTGTCCGGGTTCAGCTCTCCGCACCAGATTGTGTAGGTCTGGCTGAAATCCTCTGCGGCGGCATAGATGCCGAACAGGGTGGAGTTGTGGTCGCGCTCCGTCGTCAGGCGGACTTCCTGCGAATACTGCCTGAAATTGCGATCGTAGGAGAGGTTTGCATTGAAGAGCGGGTTGCCGAAGAGGGCCACACCCCCGTCGAAGTCAAACCCGTAAGACTGGTTGAAGCCTTCAAACGCGGTGAGGGAAGTCAGCGTCCAGTCGCCGATTTCGCGCACATAATCTGCGGAGGTTCCGTAGAACGCATTATCTGTATCCTGAACACCATCGCTTCCAACGGAAATATCATGATCCGACAGGCCAAGCGTATCGTTTCGCGGCGCGGCATTCACGCCATTGTCTTCCTCATAGTGCGTACGGATCAGGAGTGAGCCGCCAACGGCATCTTCCCAGTTGAGACCGAGCCGCAGGCCGAACTCGTCCCGTATGCCGCCTGCCGCGTCTGGCCCGCCGGTATTGTCGAGTGCCGCATCGCGGGAAAGGTAACGTCCGGCAAGGCGGTAGCTGAACCCGCCGGACGTCTGACCGAACGCACCTTCCACATCGGTGCGTTCCAGATTGCCATATCCGGCGCGCAGATAGCGGGACTGGCCATCTTCCGGGCGGCTGGTCAGGAAGCTGATTGCGCCAGAGGATGCATTGCGCCCGAACAATGTGCCTTGCGGGCCTTTCAGAACCTCGATGCCGGACAGGTCGTACAGCATCAGGCCGGTCTGCACATTTGTCGCCAGCAGGACACCGTCGGAATAGACGGCCGCTGCGCCCGGTGTCAGCGCCTGATGGTCTACAGCGCCGATCCCGCGGATCTGGAAGGACACCTGGCTGCCATTGGCCACGGCGGCTTCCACACCGGTGAGCAGGTCCGTCACATCCTCGGCGCCGAGATAAGCGGAGGCGAGCCCGAGATCCTCCCCGTTGATGACGCTGACCGACATCGGGATGTCGCTGAGCGGCGTCTGGCTGGCCGTTGCCGTTGTGACGACAGGATCGAGTCTTGCCGGGGCATCTTCCGGACCGGCAGTGAATGTTGACGCGGCGAGGATAAGCGCAAGAGACATTTTGAGGGACCCTTCTTTGGGAAGAGGGCGCTTATCAGGCTTGGCGAAAGCGCATCAACCGGTTCGCTGCTGCACGTCTGCTAAAGTGACTTTGCACTTTACTTGCTGCAGGTTCGGCCGGGGCTGACAGGTCGGTGATTTACACCGCCGGGCATGATGCCTAGCCTGCGTCCAACAGCGGGAGACATCACATGAACTGGAAGCTTCGGGCGTGCGCCGCCTCACTGATCGCACTTGGGACTGCCGGTATGGCATCGGCCGACAGCGAGCTCAGCGCGGCGATCGACAAGGACTACAAGGAAAACCTCGGCCCGCTTTTCCAGTATTTCCACCAGCATCCGGAGCTCTCCTTCCTGGAGACCGAAACGGCCAAACGGCTTGCCTCAGAACTGCGCGCCCTCGGCTATAACGTTACCGAAGGGGTTGGCGGCACCGGCGTGGTCGCGGTCCTGAAAAATGGTGACGGCCCGACGGTCCTGATGCGCGCCGATATGGATGGCCTGCCGTTGAAAGAAGACAGCGGCGTCGCCCAACCCTCCACGGTCACACAGGTCGACATCGACGGCATCGAGAAGCCTGTGATGCATGCCTGCGGGCATGATGTGCACATCACCTCGCTCGTCGGGGCGGCCCGCCAGATGGCTGAGCGCAAGCAAGACTGGTCGGGCACGCTGGTGCTGGTCGGCCAGCCGGCAGAAGAGCGGATCGGCGGGGCACGCGCCATGATCCAGGACGGGCTTTATGAGCGGTTCCCGAAACCGGATTATGCAATTGCCTTCCATGTCGCGGCCGATCTTGAGACCGGAAAACTCCAGGTGCCACTGGAGCAGGTCGCCTCCAGCTCCGACAGTGTGGACATCATTGTGCACGGTGTCGGCGCGCATGGTGCCTATCCGCATTTAGGGATCGACCCGGTGCTGGTCGCATCGCAGATCGTCGTCTCGCTTCAGTCGGTTGTCTCGCGGTCGATCGCGCCGCTGGAGCCGGGCGTGATCACGGTTGGGGCCATCCACGGCGGCTTCAAGCACAACATTATCGGCGACAAGGTCGAGATGCAGATCACTGTCCGCTCCGACGATCCGAACATCCGGGAAGAGTTGCTGGACGGTATCGACCGGGTGGCGCGCGGGGTTGCGATCTCGATGAATGTGCCCGAAGACCTGATGCCGGAAGTGATCCGGTCCGAGACGGAAACCACGCCGCCCACGATCAATGACCCGGCGACCGCCCAGCGCCTGCGCGATGCCTTTGCCGCGCGTATTTCAGACAACGTGCTGGTCGATCCGCCGCGCGACGGCATGGGGGCCGAGGATTTTGCCTATTTCGTCACGCCCGATACCGGCGTGAAAGGCGTCTATTTCAATGTCGGCGGCACGCCAGCCGATGAGCTGGAAAATGCTTCGTCCCACCATTCCCCGTTCTTCAGGATCTGGCCGGAACCTTCGGTGGAACTGGGCACGGAAGCCATGGTTATCGGAGCGATGACCCTGATGCCTGCGAAGGACTAAAAGGAGAAAGTCAGCGCGGCGCGCGCTTGGCGAGAATTCGCTGCAGTGTGCGCCGGTGCATGTTCAGACGGCGAGCTGTTTCCGAGACATTGTGATTGCACAGCTCATAGACGCGCTGGATGTGTTCCCAGCGGACCCGGTCAGCTGACATCGGATTTTCCGGCGGGGCAGGCTTCTCGTCAGAGGTGGCCGTGAGCGCACGGATGATGTCTTCCACGTCAGCCGGTTTTGAGAGGTAGTCCACGGCGCCTGCCTTCACTGCGGCGACGGCCGTTGCGATGGCGCCATAACCCGTCAGAATGACGGCGCGCGCTTCCGGGCGACTCTTCTGCAGTACTTCCACAACGTCCAGGCCGCTGCCGTCTTCCAGGCGCAGGTCCAGAACAGCAAATGCCGGCGGATTCAGGCGGGCGATATCCTTGCCTTCCGCAACATTCGTTACAGCAGATACGATGAAACCGCGCTGCGCGAGTGCCCGGGCCAAACGCTGAACGAACGGGCCATCATCGTCCATTACGAGACAGGAGCGGTCTTCGACGCCCTCCAGGCTCTCATGAAGATTAATATTTACTGGCCGTTCCATGCTCAGCTTCCCTAGCTACCTGATTCTTTTATAGGACTTCCAAATCAATTAATCCAACGCGGATGCTTCAAGAGCTGCACGCGGCCAGAGGGCCTGAACGATGGCGCCCGTCCGGGGTGGTGTGCGGTTCCTGGTGGCTATCCTGCCGCCGGTTCTTTCGATCAGGGTTTTTGCAATAAAGAAGCCAAGCCCCATGTCTCCGCCGCCGAGATGTGCTTCGCTTCGTTCCGAGACATAAGGCTCTCCCAGCTTCGGCAACACTTCCTGAGAAAAACCGGGCCCGTCGTCACTGATCGAGATCATGATCTGGTCAGCGGTCCAGCTGGCCTGCGCGGTCACCCCGGAATCGGCGAAGCTCACGGCGTTCTCCACAAAGGCGCTGATGGCGTGGAGGATTTCGGGGCTCCGGTTCAGGATCGGCGGACGGGAATCTGCTTCGTCTTCTGAGGGCCGGACAACGACTTCCACAGCGACGCCCAGGCCTTTGAAGGGCGCAGCGGCTTCGGCGACCAGCGCATCCAGCGTGACGCGGGCGTGCACGATGTCGGTGGCATCGCGCGCCTCACGGATGGTCGCCAGAATGTTGCGGCACCGGTCGGCCTGCTCGGCCAATAGAGTCAGGTCCTCATATTTCGGATCGTCTTGCGGGGTCTCGGTCAGCAATTCCTTGGCGACGAGGTGAATGGTGGCGAGCGGCGTGCCGAGCTCATGCGTCGTCATGGCGGACATTGCACCGATGGCGGAGAGTTTCTGTTCGCGCGCCATGACAATGCTGGCCGCATCAAGCGCCCGCACCAGCTTGGCCTCGTCCTGGCTGACGCGTCCGGCGGAGACCGCGAAGAACACCACGCCGACGGCAAGCGCCGCAAACTGGCCGAGGTGAAACAGCGGCGGCAGCTCCACCATGGCGCCATTGATCCAGGGCAGGGGCAGCGAGATCAGGGGCATGATCGCCGCAAGGGTCAGCGCCAGCAGGGCGATCAATACGGCCCGCGTGGGAGACAGGCTGAGCGCTGCCACCGTTACGGGCGCGACCAGCAGGAGAAGGAAGGGGTTCGACAGGCCGCCTGTCACCGCCACAAGGGCGGCGAGCTGTACCGTATCGAAGGCCAGTTGCAATGAGGCTTCCCAGCCGCGCGTCAGGCGCTGGCTCTGGAACGCGAACGACAGGAACACGTTCAGCCAGGCCGATGCCGCAATGATGGCCAGACAGGCCGCGAGCGGCAGGTCGAAGTGCAGCACGAAGGCCACGAAGAGCACGGCAGCGGTCTGTCCAGCGACGGCCAGCCAGCGCAGCGTGATGAAGGTGCGCAAACGCGTCCGTCCAAGGGCCGATTGGGCCGACCCAAGCCCTTCCGGGGCGAGGGTAAAGATTGCATCATCGAAGCCGAGCCGGTCGGCGCGATTCACGTCTTGTCGGGACAGATCACTCATTTGTGTCTTATGCGGCAGCGTGACGCCCTCGCCAAGCGGCGGGTCCACGTCCTAGAGGAAGGTCATGACCAGACTTCGTATGTCCGCGGCCTTGCTGGCCGGATTGCTCGCCGCCTGTGGCCCTGCAAAACCTGCTGAACCCTCTGCCGGCGGGTCGGCCGGAGGCTGTATGTCGCGCGCCTATCCGAACATTGGCGGACCGATTTCGCTGGTGAACCAGGACGGGGAGCCTGTCACGGAAGAGACCTATAAGGGCCACCCGACGCTGATCTATTTCGGCTTCACCTATTGTCCGGATGTCTGTCCGATGACTCTGGTGACTCTGAAGCGGGCTTATGACCGGCTGCCGGAAGATGTCAGCCCCCCGCAGACCCTGCTGATTTCCATCGATCCCGAGCGGGATACGCCGGAGCAGCTGGCGCAATATGTGTCGACCAACGCCTTCCCGGACAATCTTCAGGGACTGACCGGAACTCCGGAAGACGTCCGCGCGGCTGCGGATGCTTTCCTGGCGGATTACTCGCGGATCGAGCAGCCGGGCAGCCAGAGCGAATACTCGATGGATCACACGTCTTTGCTGTACCTCATGGATGAAGACTGGAAGCTGAAAACCTTCTTCACCCATGAAGACACGGACGAGACGATCGCCACCTGCCTCACCGAACTGCTGGAATAGGCGGCCAGGCGGCCCGTTTACTGGGCCGTCCAGCCGCCATCGACCGCCAGCAGGGCCCCGTTGATCTGACTGGCTGCAGGAGAGCAGAGGAACGCCGCCATCTCGCCAATCTGCTCGGCTGTGACGAATTCCTTGGTCGGCTGGGCGGCGAGGATCACATTCTTCACGACTTCATCCTCGGTGATGCCGCGAGCTTTGGCCGTGTCGGTGATCTGTGCGTCGACCAGCGGCGTGTGGACATAGCCCGGGCAGATCGCATTGCAGCGGACGCCATGGGTGGCGCCTTCCAGCGCAACTGTCTTGGTCAGGCCTGCGATCCCGTGTTTTGCCGCCACATACGCCGCCTTGTAGGGCGAGGCGACGAGCGCATGGGCCGACGCCGTCTGGATGATCCTGCCCCAGCCCTTTTCCTTCATGCCCGGCATGGCCAGACGGATCGTGTGGAAAGCCGCGGAAAGGTTCAGCGCGATGATCAGGTTCCACTTGTCGACCGGGAACTCCTCGACCGGTGAGACATGCTGCATGCCGGCATTGTTGACGAGAATATCGGCGCCGCCGAATTCGCTCTGCACATAAGCCATCATGTTCTCAATGGCCGGAATCCGCGTCAGGTCGGCACTCGAATAACCTACCATGACCGAGTGTTCTGCGGCGAGCGACCGTTTCAGCGCGTCGATCTCTCCGGAATCGCCGAAACCGTTGAGCACGATATTGCAGCCTTCAGCCGCCAGTCGCTCTGCAATGGCTTTTCCAATGCCGCTCGTAGAGCCCGTGATAAGGGCTGTTTTACCTTTCAGCATGATGGTCTCCTTGAGTGGCGGAAGCGCCATGTTAGGAATAGGGCCGGGCCCCCGCCGGGTCACCACTATAATCACACAGGATTATCAGGATTCATGGGCGGAGAAATCGGTGCATTTGTCGAGGCGTTTCCAAGATTCCTGATCTGGACGGCCAGTGCTGGTGTGATGCTGGTCGTGTCGAGCACAATTTATGTTCTGCTGACACCCTGGAAGGAGTTTGCCGAGGTCCGGCGGGGTAACGCCGCAGCGGGAATCGCCCTGGGCGGTGCGATTGCGGGTCTGGCTTTGCCGATGTCTTCGGCGCTCGCTTCAAGCATCACCCTGATCGATTTTGCCATCTGGGGCCTGGTGGCGCTATTGCTGCAGCTGATCGTCTACCGGCTGGTGGATCTCCTGCTGGGCGGCCTGCCCAAACGGATCGAACAGGACGAAATAGGCGCTGCCGCAGTGCTCGTTTCTGCAAAGCTGGCATCTGCCCTCATTCTTGCCGCAGGATTGTGGGATCCTGCGTTGCAGAGATTTTGATCTGAGGAGCAGATAAGGCCGATGCGCAAGTTCGATTGGCTGCTTTATGTTACCGCGCTCGGGTTGGTCGTTTTCGTCCTGTTTGCGCAGGGCGATCATGCTGACGCGCCTGAGGCGCCGCCCACCGTCCTTGAGGCGGACGGCCCGACCTTGCCGCCGCCCTCCCCATTTGATGAGCAGATCCTGATTCAGGTCGATGCGCCGAAAGACGGCATCGGCACGGCGTTCGCCGTCAATCGGAAGGGCCAGTGGATTACGGCCCGGCACGTGGTTGATGGGTGCGATTCCGTCGGCCTGCTTGTCGCGCCGGGTCAGTATGTGCCGGTGGAGTCAGTTACCCTCGATCCGGATCACGACCTCGCCCTGATTTCCACGGGCCGCAGCCCAAATCCGGTTGAGCTTGATCTTGCGACGCCGCTGCGCATCGGCAGTGAAGGTTATCATGTCGGCTACCCGCAGGGGCGGCCCGGCGAGGTCGCGACAAGACTGATGTCGCGGTCCAACCTGATCACGCGCGGGCGGCGGGAAAACTCCGAACCGATCCTGGCCTGGGCGGAATTCGGCCGGACCCGCGGCCTCGATGGCACGCTGGGCGGGATCTCGGGTGGCCCGGTATTCGATGCGCAGGGGCGTGTTCGCGGTGTCATCGTGGCGGAAAGTCCGCGCCGCGGACGGATCTACACCACGGCGCCAACCTCGGTCGAAGCCTTCCTGACGCGCCTGAATGTCAGCCCTGAAAACGGTCCGGCGGAAGCGTTCGATGAAGCGACGTACGGGCCACGATCCGACAATGCCCGGCGTCTGTTGCAAGTGGTCAAGGTTGCCTGCAAGGTGAAGCCATGACTTGCTTTGCCGACCGCCTGATCTATGCCACCCGCCGGCATGGGCCGCTTTGCGTCGGCATCGACCCGCATGCCGGCCGGATCCCGGCATTGTTCGGCGGCGATACATCGGAAGGGCTGGCAGCCTGGGGCCTCGCCATGATCGGCGCTTGTGAAGGCCGGGTCGCCTGTATCAAACCGCAGGTTGCCCTGTTCGAACGTCACGGCCCGGAAGGCATGAAAGCGCTGCAGACCATTGCCCGCGCCGCAAAAGAGGCCGGCCTGATCGTGCTGATGGACGCAAAGCGCGGCGACATCGGCTCGACGGCGGAAGGTTACGCTGCCGCCTATCTCGGCAAGGACGCGCCGTTTCATTCCGACGCCCTGACCGTGAACCCCTATATGGGGCTGGATACGCTGGAACCCTATGTCCGCGAAGGCGAGGCGAACGGGAAGGGCGTGATCGTGCTTGTGCGTACTTCCAATCCCGGCTCGGCCGATTTTCAGTCCCGCGACCTTGAGGGCGCGCCGCTCTACGCGCGCGTCGGTGAGGCGCTGGCCCCGCTTGCAGAGCGCCTGCTCGGCCAGTCTGGCTGGTCCGGCCTGATGATGGTGACCGGCGCGACGGGACCTGACGAAGCACGGGCCATCCGCAAGATTGCCCCGACATCTCTGTTCCTGGTGCCGGGCTATGGCGCGCAAGGCGCGGACGCAGATGAAGCCCTGGCCGGCTTCACGCGGACCGGCAACCGGCTTGAGGGCGGCGTGGTCAGCGCGTCCCGTTCGGTGAATTTCCCGGCAGGTTCCGAAAAAGCGGCCAATCTGGCCGATTGGCGGGTTCGCGTCGAAGCGGCCATCGATGCTGCGCAGGCCGATCTCTCAAGCCGGACCGGCAGCACGTCTGCAATTCCGGCCTGAAGCGGCCCCGGCGTGCCGCCGGGTTATGCCTCGACAAACGCATTCGAAGGACTAGCATTGCCTGCAACAGAGCGGCTCGAAGACCGCGTGCGAAATATGTCGAGGGGAGGAACACCGACATGGCTGTTTGGAGTCGTATTCTACTGGCTGGTTCAGCGCTGGCGCTGCTGGCCGCATGCGGGCCGAAGGACACCCCGCCTCCGCCGGAGGAAAAAGGATTTGCTGCCGTCGACACGGCGCGCATCGAAACGGCCTCGGCCGGTGCAGAATGGCTCACCTATGGCGGGACCTATGATGAGCAGCGCCACTCCTCGTTGGACGCGGTCAACAAGGACAATGTCGACCAGCTCGGCGTTGCCTGGACGTTCGACCTCGCGACCAACCGGGGCGTGGAAGTCACGCCGATCGTTGTCGATGGCGTGATGTTCGTCACCTCTGCCTGGTCCGTCGTGTATGCGCTCGACGCAAAGACTGGCGAGCTGCTCTGGGAACATGATCCGGATGTCGACCGTGCGGTTGGCGTCAACGCTTGCTGTGACGTCGTGAACCGCGGCGTCGCTGTTTATGACGGCAAGATCTATGTCGGCGTCATCGATGGCCGCCTTCAGGCGCTGGATGCGAAGACGGGCGATCTCGTCTGGGAAAAGGTGACCGTAGACCAGTCCAAGCCCTACACGATTACAGGCGCCCCGCGCGTGGTGAACGGCAAGGTGCTGATCGGAAATGGCGGCGCGGAACTTGGCGTGCGCGGATACATCTCCGCCTACGACGCAGAGACCGGCGACAAGATCTGGCGCTTCTACACAGTGCCGAACCCGCAAAAGCAGCCAGACGGTGAAGCATCTGATGCAGCCTTCGAGCAGGTCGGTAATGCGACCTGGGGCGACGAAGGCGCGTGGGTCACCGATGGCGGTGGCGGCACCGTCTGGGATTCGATCGTCTATGACGAAGTGAATGACCAGATCATCTTCGGTGTCGGCAATGGCTCTCCGTGGAACCGGACATTCCGTGACCCGTCGGGCGGGGACAACCTCTTCCTGTCTTCCATCGTCGCGGTCGATGCGGATACTGGCGAGTACAAGTGGCACTTCCAGACGACGCCTGGCGACAACTGGGACTACACCGCCACGCAGACCATCATTCTGGCGGACCTGCCGCTCGGACCGGATGGTGCCAGCCGCCGGGTTGCGATGCAGGCCCCGAAGAACGGCTTCTTCTATGTGATCGATGCCGCGACCGGCGAGTTCATCTCTGGCGATGCCTTCGGTCCGATGAACTGGGCGACGGGTCTCGATGAGAACGGCCGCCCGATCGAGATCGCTGCGGCACGTTATGGCAAAGAGCCCTACCAGCAGCTGCCGGGCCCGCTGGGCGCGCACAACTGGCATCCGATGGCCTATAATCCGGACCTGGCGCTGGCCTACATTCCGGCGCAGGAAATTCCGCAGGCCTATGCGGAAGACCCGCTTTTCTTCTCCAAGGACACTGCGTGGAATACAGGTGCGGACTTCGCCGCCGGCGTGCCGCCGATCGCGCCGCCGGAAGTGGCCAAGTTCCTGCGTTCGACCCTGAAGGGCCGCCTCATCGCCTGGGATCCCGTGGCCCGCGCGCCGCGCTGGACCGTGGAGCATGACAATGCCTGGAATGGCGGCGTGCTGTCGACGGCTGGCGGTCTGGTCTTCCAGGGCAAGCTGAACGGCCACTTCGTTGCTTATGATGCTGCCACCGGAGACGTGCTGTGGGACTACAATGTGAAGTCCGGCGCTGGCGCCGGGCCGGGCACCTACATGATCGATGGCGAACAGTATGTGACCATCGCAACGGGCTGGGGCAGTGCGTTCGCCTTGGCTGCAGGCTTCGCCTATGACGACAAGGTGCCGTCGACCGTTGGCAAAGTGGTGACCTTCAAACTGGGTGGTACCGGTGAGATTGCAGATGCAGACCTCACGCCGATTGACCGCACGCCGAAAGCCGAACCGTTCGGAACAGATGCTCAGCTGGCGGAAGGCGTCGTCGACTTCTCCCGCAACTGTGCTGTCTGCCACGGCCCGCTGGCCGTCAGCTCCGGTGTGCTGCCGGACTTGCGCTGGTCGGCCATCTCGGCTGACCCTGAAGCCTGGAAAGGCATCGTGCTGGAAGGGCACTATTCGGCAAACGGTATGGTCTCCTTTGCGGAGTATCTGAGCGAAGACGATGTCGAGGCGATCCGCGCCTATGTGCTCGCTCAGGCGCATGCGGCGACCGCAGCGGAGGATGGAGGCGAGTAAAGCCTCTTTCCATCCGACGAATCCTGTAGCGCGGCCCACTGGGCCGCGTTACTGTTTTCGGATGCAAGTACTTCTGTTCCTGCTCGGCATTCTGGTGGCGATCGGTGTCTGGTCGTGGCGGATCCGTATGGCGCGGGAAGGTCTGCGTGAGGCCGGCAAACTGGCGCAAACGGCGATCAACATGCCGCGCAAACTGGCATTCAAATACAGGGCAGGGCGGGGCGGCCTGGGCCTGATCGAAGATCCGCGGGAAGCGGCCGCCATCATGATGATGGAAGTAGCCCGCGCCCGCGGAGGCCCGCTGACGGAGAGCCAGACCGCCGCGATTGACCACGAAATCATGCATCATTTCGAATTCAGTCAGGAAGAAGCCGATGCCCTGACAGCGCATGCGGCCTGGGTTACCAACTCAGCCCCGCCGCCGGCAGAGACCATGCGCAAGCTGAGCCAGTTGATCGTGTCATCTTCCGTGCTCGGTCCAAAAGAGATTATCGATCTTGATGCCATGCTTGTGGCGGTGTCCGAGGCCGAAGGCCTGCCGACCCGTGACCAGCTGGCGCTGCTGCAGGTCTATCGGGACAAGGCCGGCCTGAAGACCTGAGTTGCGCCGTCTGTCATCTGGCCCTAGGGCAGTTCAATGACTGCGACGACTCTGCCTTCTGCCTATCGGGCCAAAGTGCTCAACGAAAACTGGACCAATTTTTCGGTGCTGCGCCATGGTGCGTTCGATGGCGTGCTGGTCACATCGAAGAATTCGGGGACGCACTGGCTGAAATACATGCTGGCTGTGGCGCTTGCTGAAACGCACGGGATCGAGCCACCAAAGTACTTCTCCGAGAATGCCGTGCGGCCCTATATCGGCTGGCCAAAGGATGCGCCGGTTTTCCCGCAGCTTCCCAGACTTGCCTTCAGCCACACGATCCCGCACCGCCTGGTGGACTGGGGCTGGGCGCGTGGCTTGGCCGGTCTGCCGCCTTATGTGTTGGCGGTCCGGCACCCGATGTCGATCCTCGCCAGTCACCACGCAAAATGGGAATACGACATCAAGGTCGACTGGCTGACCTATCTGGAAGGTGATCCGGCCGGCTCAAGATACCGCTGCGATCTCTACTGGCTCGCCCGGTTCTGGAACCGCTGGGGGGAAGTCCTGGCCCGTCACGGTGAGTCCATCCTCGTGGTCCATTATGAGGACACGCTGAAAGACCCGCGGAAGATCCTGGAAGCCGTTGACCGGCATTGGAACCTGAAGCTCACGCCAGCCTCCATTGATGCGGCGCTGAAGGCAGGCACGAAAGAAGCCATGGCTGAGAAAGTCGACCCGGAAGCCGAGCCGAACGTCCTGCAGAATCGCAAGACCAGCCTGTCGGACCTGTTTTCTGGTGAAGCGCTGGAGATTTATCAGCGCAAGATCGGCGAATTGTTCCGGCACGACCTTGGATACGACCTGCTCAGTCTTCCGTCTTGAGATAGCCGCTGGATCGTCCGTCCGGCCCATATTTGATCCACCAGGGTTCTGCCTTGGCCTGCGCCTCCAGTTTCAGGAAGTCGGGATCTGACAGAACGGCAGCCGAGTAATCCGCTGCGGCACCACTGAGCGGCAGGCCATAAGTTCTGAATCTTGTGACGACTGGCAAGTAGAAGGCATCTGCTGCGCTCCATTTACCGAACAGGAACGGGCCATTCCGGCCATATTCGCTGCGCAGGCCGCTCCACAATTCCTGAATGCGATCAATATCGGCAGCGAGCTTGCTGGTCATTTCCGGCGGAAGCTCCCGGCCCCGGATATCCATCGGGCACTGGCTGCGCAGTTCCGGGAAGCCGGCATGCATTTCGCTCGCGGCGGCGCGGGCGACAGCGCGGGCGACCGGGTCTTCCGGCCAGACCGTACCAGGCGGGGCCCATTCGGCGATCCATTCCGTGATCGCGAGACTCTCCCAGATCGTCTGGTTATCCCAGATGAGGAGCGGCACTTTTGCGGTCGGGCTGATTTCCTTCAGGCGTGCCGTCGTTTCCGGAAAATCGAGCGGCACGATGATTTCCTCCACTGGTAGACCCACTTTGCGGGCCACCATGAGCGGGCGGATCGACCAGCTGGAATAGTTCAGGTTTCCCAGAACGAGGCGCCTCATGCGGGTTTGCCTTCCCCGATAGCCCAGCGGGTCTCATTGATATGAACGTGTCCGAACACGCCCCCGGTGACATAGGGGTCCTGCGCATGGATCGTTTTTGCAGCGGCAAGATCCTCTGCTTCGATGAGGAACACAGAACCGACCATGTTGCCGCCCTCGTCCAGAAGCGGTCCGGCCATGCGTACGCAGGCGCCAAGTTCCGCTGCCCAGGCCAGGTGGGCTGGCCGGGCCTTGGCGCGCGCTTCGGCGCCACCATCGGTCTTATCCAGGCAGTGCAGGCAGAAAAGGGGCATAGGTTTACTCCATCCAGACGTCCGGCGGACGCTATCGCACAGTCGGCCGCACCTGCCTATGGCTGCCGCGACAGATTTTGTGCTTCCTGAATGAATCATTGATCCTTCAGTATTTCCCGGTATGGTCCGGCTCCATGAACGATACCACTGATACCCGCCAGCTGATCCTGGATGCCGCCATCGAGCGGATCCTTCATTATGGCTATGCCAAGACCACGATGTCGGAGATTGCCAAGGATTGTGGCATGTCCGCCGGCAATATCTACCGCTTCTTCGCGTCCAAGCTGGATATTGCTGAGGCATTGGCCCGCAAATTCAATGGCGAGATGTATCAGGCCTATGCGTCGATCGCCCGCGAGAAGAAACCTGCGCCCGAACGTTTGCGGGAGTTCTTCGATTACGGCATGGTCAGCACCTATCAGGCGATTGAAGCGAAAGCGAAGATTCTCGAAGTTGCCGAAGTTCTGGCGGACGAACGGCCGCTGTATATGAACGAACAGATGGCGCAGGAGCGTGTCTATCTGGTGCAGATTCTTGAAGATGGCATTCGTGACGGCGTATTCCGGCCGCTCGAGCGGCTCGATGAAACTGCCGAATTCATGCAGGCGGCATTGATGAAATTCCGGTTCCCTCAGCTGTTTTCCCACCTCACCCTGCCGAAACTGAAGCGGGAGCTGAAAGGAGTCCTCGACCTGATCCTCGCGGGCCTGTCGAAAGACGCCAGCGTTCCATGAGTAGGTAAAAATACTAAACTCTGAATAATTTTAAAATCGTTCATTGATTTGTGTTCATGGTTTCGCTATATGAAGCTCGTGGACGGCAAATGTTGCCGTTCCCGAACAAGGAACAGAGACAATGACCCTTTCGAAAACTGAATCCCGCCAGTCGCTCGTTGCCCTCATGGCAGCTCTGCCGTTCACGGTTGGCCTGATCGCCACCATGGTGTCATTCGCCGAATTCGTGGTTTAAGGCGTTGAGCCGTTTCGAGCAGACCCTTCAGGCCTTGGCGCCCCGGCGTCCCGTCGCATAGGCCGGATCTGACTTCGCCGCCGCTTCATCCAGCGGCCAGCGCGGTCTAGCCCCGGCGCCAAGGTCACCTGCCTCGTTTTCGAGGCCGCCTGCAAGCCGCTCCGCCCCGGCAAGGGCAATCATCGCGGCATTATCCGTACAGTGCCGCATGGGTGGTGCGATCAGGACCGCGCCTGCTGCATCTGCCACTTTTTCCAATCCGGCGCGGATTGCCTTGTTCGAGGCGACGCCGCCCGCCACGACAAAACGCTTTCCGGAATCATTGCCCGGATTGAAATCCTCGAGCGCCCGCCGGGCCTTTTCCGATAACACGTCCACGATGGCCGCCTGAAAACTGGCGCAGATATTGGCCATGCGCGCATCCGTCAGCGCTTCTGCCTCGGCGGCGCGGGCGACGGCTGTCTTCAATCCGGCGAAACTCATGTCTAGGCCCGGCCGGTTCAGCAGCGGCCGGGGAAAATCGATCGATTCGGGGTCGCCGTCTGCGCCAATACGCTCGACGGCTGGTCCACCCGGAAATCCTAATCCCAGCAATTTTGCGGTCTTGTCGAAGGCTTCGCCGGCGGCATCATCAATCGTCGAGCCGAGTCGGCGGTAGTCGCCAAGGCCACGCACTTCCAGAAACTGGCAATGCCCGCCCGAGACCAGCAAGAGCAGGTAGGGGAAGGGGCAGTCATGCGTCAGCCGGGGGCTCAGCGCATGGCCTTCCAGGTGATTGACCGCCAGGAAGGGCTTGCCCGCCGCCTGCGCAATCGCCTTGCCCGTCATCATGCCGACCAGGACGCCGCCAATCAGGCCGGGGCCGGAGGTTGCCGCCACCGCGTCGAGATCTGTATAAGACAGGCCGGAATCGGCCATGGCTGCAGCGACTGTCTGGTCTGCGAGTTCGGCATGCGCCCGCGCAGCGATCTCCGGCACGACGCCCAGATAAGGTGCATGTTCTTCCAGCTGGGTGTGGACTTTTTCGGACAGGATCTGGACCCCGCCGTCAGGTGCGAGGCGGATCACTGCCGCCGCGGTCTCGTCGCAGCTGGTTTCAATGCCGAGGAGGGTCAGCGGGCGTGTCATGCCGGGCATATAGCGCCGGTTTCCAGCCCGCCCAAGCGGGGATGTCTTCGGCACCGGGCGCTTTTCTGCAGAATATCTGTAAGAACATCGAGTGGGCTGACACTAAAAAGGGCATGACACAACAGGCTGATCAGGATGCGCTTTATCAGCGGGCCGCCGATGCGTTCGGTCCGGCGCTGCAGCGTGTCGCCCGCGCTAGTGAGGCGAACCCGGAAAAGTGCCGGGACCTCCTTCAGGATATGCATGTCGCGCTCTGGAAGAGTTTTGCTGTGTTCGATGGGCGTTGTCAGCTCAGCACCTGGGTCTATCGCGTCGCGCACAATATAGCCGCGCGCCACGTCGATCGGGAGCGCAAGCACAATCATGCAAGGATCGATCTTGGCGATATCTCCGAGATCGCGGACGACCTTAATATGGCTGGAGCGGTGGAGAAAATCGACGCGCTTGACCGCCTGAACGCCTGGATCCGGCGCCTGCAGACGCCGGACCGGCAGGTCCTAACGCTTTATCTCGAGAACCTGCCTGCCGCCGAGATCGCCGACATCACCGGTCTTTCTTCCGGCGCCGTCGCCACTCGTATTTCCCGCCTTAAGGCGCAGCTTGCCAAAGACTTCCAGGAGCCGCCACATGCCTGACCGTGATCCTTTTCAGGCCCTTTGGACTCAGCAAAAAAAGGAGACTTTCACCATGTCGCTTGCCGATATTCGCTCCCATTCGCGTCGCTTGCAGTCCCGTGTCCGTACGCGGAATTTTACTGAATATGCCGCTGCAGGCCTCGTAATCGTCCTGTTCGGCTGGGTGGGCTTCCTCATTCCGGACGCAGTCGTGAAGACTGGTGCGTTTCTCATAGCGCTCGGTGCGGTCTATGTGGCTTTAGCCCTCCACCGGAAAGCCCGCGCCATGAACTTGCAGCCAGATGGTGGACAGCCTCTGATAGCTTTTCACCGTGCGGAACTCATACGTCAGCGAGAGGCGTTGGCGACCGTGCCGCGATGGTATCTGGCGCCCTTCGTGCCGGGCATCCTGATATTCATGGGAGGAGTCTCCTTTGCGCCGGATACCGGTCTGCCATTGCTTGACCGCCTCAGCCAGTTTGGCATTTCGCTGGCGATTGTGAGTGCGGTCTTTGCCGGTGTTGCTTGGTTGAATGTTCGAGCCGTGAAGCAACTTGATGCCGAAATTGCTGCATTAGATGCTGCAGGTGCCAGTGAGTGATCCATAATCGCAGCGTCAATTGACCCGACGCAGGGTTGCCCCTTTTCCGGGACCGGGAACAGGATAAGACTTTCCGCGGAAGACGCAGGAAAGGGCGGCTGAATGGATATAGATCGCAGGGCGTTTATTGGCGGCGCAACCTTGTCGGCCAGTTTCCTGGCGGCTTGCCAAAAAAGTACGAATGCGCCGGAGAACGCGCCGCCGTCCAATACGCCATTGGTTCCTGACGATCAGGTCACCGGACCGCTGAGAGATTATATCGAGCAGCATCGTACCGCTTGGGGCTTGCCGGGAATGACCGTCGCCCTCGTCACGCGAGACGGCTATGAGGCGGTCATAACATCGGGCTTTGCGGATATTGAACAGAACATTCCGGTTGGGCGGGAACATCTGTTTCAGGTCGGCTCGATCTCGAAAATGTTCACGGCGCTGGCCGCTTGGTCGCTCATTGATGAAGGCCGTCTGTCTCCGGATGTGAAAGTGCTGGACGCCCTGAACGGATTGAAGATCCGTGACGGGGAAGACATTCACCTCCGGCACCTGCTGGATCATACGTCTGGACTGCCAGGAGACTCTGCCCTGTTTCCGGAAGATGGCTTGTGGACTGGCTTCAAGCCGGGATCGGACTGGTCCTATTCGAATTGCGGTTACCGGCTGGCAGGCAAGATCATTGCGCATGCAGACGGACGTCTGTTCCCGGACGTCGTGAAGGCGCGTGTACTCGACAAGATTGGCATGGTGGAAAGCGTCGCTGCGATGCACGTTGCAGACCGCCCGCGCTATGCACAAGGTTATGAACCTGCGCTGACAGATCGGTTGAATCCGATCCCGGTCCGGATGACGCCTGCCCCATGGGTGGATAGCGACAGCGCGGCCGGAAACATCGCGTCCACGCCAGACGATATGATAAAATTCCTCCGCTTCATGATCCATGTCGCGGATGGCAAAGGCGGCGGCGTTTTTTCCGACGAGGCCGCAAAGCGCTTCCTCGCAGATCCAGTGCAGGGCTGGGGCCCCGGATCACAATACGGAAACGGTGTTGCGCGGGTCGAGATCGATGGGCGGGAATACCTGCACCATACAGGCGGCATGATTTCCTTCAGTTCGTCCCTCGACATCGATCCTGAGGCGGGCGTCGCTGCCTTCGCCTCAACCAATGTCCATTACTCGCTCAATTACCGGCCGAAGGATGTGACCGTACATGCCTGCGAACTCATGCGGGCCATGCAGGAGGGTGCTGCAGCGCCTGCGCCGAAGCCGCCGCGTGAACCGCTGGATACGCCCGAACAATATGCTGGCCGGTTCATTGCCAAAGACGGCGACCAGTTCGATGTTGTCGTGTCGGGCGGAGACGTGCGTTTGCGGAAGAACGGACGGGACAGCGCGCTCTACTGTGCAACCGACCGCCTGTTCGCTACCGATGACCCCGACCACGCGATCACTGGCATCGTGATTGAGTCAGTGGATGGCAAGGCGGAGCGTGCCTGGTGCGGGGATGTGGAATACCTGATCGATCCATCCACGGGGTACAAACCACCGCCGCCAGAATCGCTGAGCGTTCTGGGCGGGCGGTATGACAATGACGATCGCTGGGCGGGCCCCATCTATGTCCATGTCCGAGACGGGAAAGTCCTGCTCGGTAATATCGTGGAACTTTTCCCGGGTGACGGCGGCATCTGGCGAACGGCGGATGCCTCCTCGCCAGAGCAGATCCGTTTCGACGGTGTGATCAATGGCGTCCCGCAGAGAATGCTGTTCTCCGGCATCCCCTATATCCGGCGGTTCAGCTAGGCCGTCGCGCGCGTCAACCAGCAGGCGGCGGTGAACTGAATATCCGGGCCGGAGATATACTCGCTGAAGCCGTCGCGGATGGCTGAAATGACGCGTTCGCGGGTGGCGTCGTCTGATTTCGCCAGCATCTGCCCGACCGGGCCCATGAGGCTGAGATAAGTGTCGAGCGCCGCAGCCGGGAAGGCGCAGACCATGTCGAGCGCTTCACTGGAAACATCGGTCCATCCAGCTGCGTCGAGAATGCCGTGCACTTGATCCTGGTCAGCAAAAGCGAACTGACCGGGGCCGCCGCCCCGCTTCGGCAAGTCTGGCAGGAGCGGCGCGGCTGCCCGCTCGGCGACGGTCATGAACGGATTCTCGGTGATACTCCGCCAGGAAATCATGGCGAGCCTGGCATCGGGTTTCGCGGCGCGGCGGAGGTTCGCAAAGGCTGCGACGGGATCGGAGAAAAACATCACGCCGAAGCGGGAGACGATGAGGTCAAATTCGCCGGGCGGGAAGGCATGGGTCTGCGCATCCCCGGCGAGGAAGCGGGCAGGGGAGCCATCTTTTTCCGCAAGCGATTCCGCATGCGCGATCATCGGGGCGGAAAGGTCGAGCCCGAGCGCCGTGCCCTCCGGCGTTATGCGGCCGGCAATGGCGCGCGTTGTGGCGCCCGTGCCGCAGCCGACATCCAGCACGGCGTGTGCGCCGGCCTCTGCCGCCATGTCCGCCAGCAGCGTCTCAAAGCCGTGGAAGGCCTGGTCCAGCACGGCCTGCGCGGTGATCCAGCTGCGCGCGCCGGGGCCGTTCCACAGTTCGGCCATTTGGGGGTTTGCCGTGTTCGTATCGCTCATGTCCGGTCCTCTGCCTTGTGTTTCGAATTCGATAGGCGCACATTGCCACTTCAAGCCAGCTTGAGGTCAAGCATGAAAGATCCGGATATTTCAGAGGTCGCAAAACAGTCCGGCGTGCCGGCCTCGACGCTTCGATATTATGAAGAAAAAGGGCTGATCGCCTCAAACGGGCGGCGCGGCCTGAAGCGAACCTTTGATCCGGGCGTGTTCGAGAAACTGGGCCTTATCGCCCTCGGCCGGGCGGCCGGTTTCACGCTGGACGAGATCGCCGCAATGATGTCACCGGACGGGCCGCGGATCGACCGGAAGCGCCTGATCGAGAAGGCCGACGAACTGGATGAGAAAATCCGCCAGCTGACCGCCATGCGCGACGGCCTGCGCCACGCTTCTGCGTGCCGCGCACCCAGCCATATGGAATGCCCGAGCTTCCGCCGGATCCTGAGGGCGGCCACGGTGGGAAGGATTGCCGCACCTGCGAGTGCGGCGCCCGGAAAGTAGGGATCAGTCCCCATCCATCCGCAGGGCGGCGACGAAGGCTTCCTGCGGGATTTCCACTTTGCCGAACTGGCGCATGCGCTTTTTACCGGCGGCCTGCTTGTCGAGCAGTTTCCGTTTCCGGCTGGCATCGCCGCCATAGCATTTCGCCGTCACGTCTTTTCTCAGGGCGCTGAGCGTTTCGCGCGCGATCACTTTGCCGCCGATCGCAGCCTGGATCGGGATCTTGAACATCTGGCGCGGGATCAGGTCTTTCAGGCGTTCGCACATCTGGCGGCCCCGGCTCTCAGCCCGGTCGCGGTGCACCAGCATGGCGAGGGCGTCGACCGGCTCGTCATTAACGAGGATTTGCAGCTTGACGAGGTTTTCCGCGCGGTGGCCGATGATCTCATAGTCGAAGCTGGCATAGCCGCGGCTGATGGATTTCAGGCGGTCATAGAAGTCGAACACGACCTCGTTCAGCGGCAGTTCGTATTTTACCAGCGCCCGCCCGCCGACATAGGAAAGTTCGGTCTGGATGCCGCGTCGGTCCTGGCAGAGTTTCAGGATCGCGCCCAGATATTCGTCCGGCGTGTAGATCGTCGCGTTGATCCACGGTTCGCGGATCTCCTTGATCTTGGTCACTTCCGGCATGTCGGCCGGATTGTGCAGCTCGATCTCGGTGCCGTCGGTCATCGTCATTTCGTAGACCACGGACGGGGCCGTCGCGATCAGGTCGAGGTCGAATTCGCGACTGAGGCGCTCCTGAATGATTTCGAGGTGCAGGAGGCCAAGGAAGCCACAACGGAAGCCCATGCCGAGCGCCGCACTGGTTTCCATCTCCCAGGTGAAGGAGGCATCGTTGAGACGCAGCTTGCCCATTGCGGCACGCAGATCGTCGAAGTCGCCTGCATCCATTGGGAAAAGGCCGCAGAAAACGACTGGCTGGACTTCCTTATAGCCGGGCAAGGCCTTTTCGGCCGGGCGGCGCTCTTCGGTGATCGTGTCACCGATGGCCGTGTCGCCGACTTCCTTGATCGAAGCGACGAAATAGCCGACTTCGCCGGGCCCGAGTGTGTCAACTTCGGTGAGCTTCGGATTGAATGTGCCGACCTTGTCGACCTCATATGTGCCGCCGGTCCGCATCATGCGGATCTTCTGCTTGGCCTTCAGCACGCCGTCATGCACGCGCACGATCACGACGACGCCGAGATAGGGGTCATAATAGGCATCGACCAGCGCTGCCTTGAGCGGCGCGTCCGCATCGCCGGATTCCGGCGGGGGCAGGCGGGTGACGATCGCTTCCAGCACGTCGGTAATGCCAAGGCCCGTCTTGGCGGAGGTTTCGATCGCATCGGAGGCGTCGAGGCCGATAATGTCCTCGATCTGGTCCTTCACGCGCTGCACGTCGGCTGCCGGTAGGTCCACCTTGTTGAGCACGGGCACGATTTCGAGGTCCTGGTCGATGGCCTGGTAGACGTTCGCCAGCGTCTGGGCTTCCACGCCCTGGGAGGCATCGACCACGAGCAGTGCGCCTTCACAGGCGGCAAGGCAGCGGGAGACCTCATAGGAGAAATCGACGTGTCCGGGCGTGTCCATCAGGTTGAGGACGTATGTCTCACCATCCTTCGCCGTATAGTTCAGGCGCACTGTCTGGGCCTTGATGGTGATCCCGCGCTCCTTCTCGATGTCCATCGAGTCGAGCACTTGTTCCTTCATTTCCCGGTCTGTCAGGCCGCCGCAGGTCTGAATCAGGCGGTCCGCCAGCGTCGACTTGCCGTGGTCGATATGGGCGATGATGGAAAAATTCCGGATTTTGTCACGAGGTGTCATTCGCGCGATATAGCGGTGCCAGAGCGGGGCGGGAAGAGGGCTTTGGCTGGGCGCGTCGCGCAGCGGCCCGCGCCAGACGAAATGTTGCCCTCAATCGCAGCCCAAGAGGGTGTTTGGGTACGACGACGCCATGACTGTACCGGACTAACTACGTGCCTCACCGGGTTTCCGCTGCACTTTTGCCGGTGTAAGGGGGATCATGGCTGACACACAGCACTCCTCACCGGCCAAGACCGGCATCACCGAAGACGGCTTCCTCACGGATTGCTGGTATCTCGCCGCGCCCTCGGTAGAGCTGAAGGCCGGAAAGCAGCAGCGCATCATGGTTCTGGGCGAGCCGGTCGTCGTGGGCCGCACCCCGGCGGGCGAGCCGTTCGCCCTGCGAGATATCTGTCCGCACCGCCTTGTGCCGCTGTCGGCCGGCCGGCAATTGGAGACCGACGGTGAATGGGCGCTGCAATGCCCGTATCATGGCTGGCGCTTCGGCACCGATGGCGGCTGCAAGCTGATGCCGAGCCTGACGCCGGATTCGCCCTATGATGCTTCCAAGGTGAAGGTGCGCCGCTATCCGGTGCATGAGGCGAATGGGGCGGTCTATCTCTACGTCGCGCATAATCCGCGTTTCGAGGGCGAGCCCGCCGTGTCGCCGCCAGATTTCGGGCCGCTGCCGGCGAAGCCCAAATTCATCATTCACGATGTGTTCAACGCACATATGGACGATGCCGTCGTCGGCCTGATGGATCCGGCGCATGTGCCCTTCGTGCATAATCAGTGGTGGTGGCGTCCGCCGTCGGCGGGCCTGAAGCTGAAAGAGAAGCCCTTCGTGCCGACCGAGCGCGGCTGGGCCATCGATCGGCACTCGCCCTCGTCCAATTCGAAACTCTATCGCTGGATCTTCGGCGGCGACGTGCAGACGGAAATCCGTTTCCAGCTGCCCGGCTATCGCTGGGAGATCGTCTCCAACGACACTGCGCGCCTGCTGACGCTGACCTGCCTGACCCCGGAAGCGCCGAAGAAGACGCGCATCACCCAGTTCACCTGGTGGACGGGCGCGCCGCTGCTGAACCTCGCCATTCCGATTGCGAAGCCTGCGGGCAAGAAATTCCTCGATCAGGACGGCACGATGGTGAACCTCCAGAATGAGGGTATGGCGCACCAGAAAGCGATGCTGTGGATCGACGACATCGACGTGCAGGCGAAATGGTACCAGCGCCTGAAACGCGAATGGACCGAGGCGCGCACCGAAGAGCGTGAGTTCAACAATCCGATCGAACCGCGCACGCTCCGCTGGATGAGCTAAGGCGGCTCGCTTCAGGCAGGGGGACAATTTGAAAATTCTTGTCCTTGGCGGATACGGCCTGATCGGCCTTTCAATCACGAAAGCCTTGCTGGCCGCCGGGCATGAGGTGACCGGGCTTGGCCGCTCAGCCGCGAAGGGCTGCGCCGCTGCACCACAGGCGGACTGGGTTGCGCGCGACCTTTCTCAGATGACGGAGGAAGCCGGCTGGATGGACGTTTTGGCCGGCATGGACGTTGTGATCAACGCGGCCGGCGTGCTTCAGGACGGCATGAATGATCGCGTCATGGCGGTCCAGCGCGATTCCGTGCAGGCCATGGCGGCTGCCTGCAAGCCAGCGGGTGTCCGGCAGATTGTCCAGATTTCCGCCCCCGGCGTTTCAACAAGTTCGGATACGGTGTTTTACCGGTCAAAGGCCGAAGGCGACGCTGCCGTGAAGGCGAGCGGCGTGCACTGGGTTATTTTCCGCCCCGGCCTTGTCCTGTCGCCTCAGGCTTATGGCGGCACCAGCCTGCTGCGCCAGCTGGCCGCCGTGCCGCTGGTCCAGCCGGTCATGCTGGCGGATGCAGATATCCGCACCGTGCATGTGGACGATGTGGCCGGCGCTGTCGTCCGGGCGGTCGAGAAGGGGCTGACGGAGGTGGATGCAGACCTTCTTTCCTCCGAGCCCGCACGCCTTGAAGACCTGATCCTTGCCATCCGGTCCTGGCTCGGCTTTGCCCCGCCAAGGGCGGTGATCCGTGCACCATACTTTCTGGGCGCGTTCACCGCGCGGCTGGGGGATCTTGCCGGTTGGCTTGGCTGGCGCCCAGCGCTGCGGACAACGTCCCTGAAAGTCCTGGGGAAGGGGGTGACGGGAAACGCAGAGCAATGGCCGGTGAGAAACCTGTCTGACACGCTGTCGGCCTTGCCTTCCACGGTGCAGGAGCGGACCTATGCGCGCACCGCGCTGCTCTATCCTTTCCTGCTATTTATCCTGTCGGCTTTCTGGATCGTCTCCGGCGTCATCGGCTGGACGCAGCAGTCTTCAGCCATGGCCGTCTTCGGGCCGGAGATGCCCGCAGCGCTCGCGAAAGCGTTCGTTCTCGGCGGTGGGGTTGCCGACATCGCCATCGGCGCAGCGCTGCTGATCCGGCCGCTGACGCGCGCGGCCGCGCTGGCCGCTGTGTTTGTCAGCCTCGCTTATCTTGCAGGCGGCGCGGTCCTTGCGCCCCATCTCTGGGCTGATCCGCTGGGGCCGATGGTGAAGGTGTTTCCGGCCATCGCGCTGACCCTGACTGTCTGGACCCTGACGGAGGCGCGCTGATGGAGTGGATGCATTTCCTGCGCTGGACGCACATTATCGGAGCGACGGTCCTGCTTGGCACTGGCGCGGGCATCGCCTTCTTCATGGTGATGGCGCACCGCACACGCGATGCGCGGCTGATTGCGCACACGGCGTCCATTGTCGTGATTGCGGACTGGCTGTTCACGGCGACCGCGGTGGTGGCCCAGCCAATCACAGGCGCGCTGCTGGCCATGGAAATGGGCTGGCCGCTGACGCAGGGCTGGATCGTCGCGGCGCTGGGGCTCTACGTCTTCACCGGTCTGTTCTGGCTGCCGGTCGTCTGGATCCAGCACAAGCTGCGCGATCTTGCGCGCGACGCGGCGGAGACGGGCGCGCCGCTGCCGGAGCGCTACTTCCGTCTTTACCGGATCTGGTTTGCCTGCGGCTTCCCGGCTTTCTTCGCCGTGCTCGCGATTCTCTGGCTGATGGTTGCCCGCCCGGCCTTCTGATTATCTTGTCAGATTTAGCGGACCCTGCCGGGAGCCGGAAAGGGGATGATGGCATCCTGACTCAATTGAATCTGGGCGCATCACCCCCACCCAGCCTGCGTATTGGTCAAAAAGTGCGAGAATTGACCTTCAGCGTGACAATTCTTGCCGCTCCTGAGATGAGTGCGGTATTCAGGAAACGCCAATGAATGTCGAAAACCTGCCAGATTTGAACCCGCCACAGGACCTTGGGGACGTTCATGACCCTTCACGTCCGATTCTGTCCCTGGCTGTTGAGAAGGATGGAGCGCACCGCGTCGCCGCCCACGCGCATGATCGCGGGCATATCGTCTGTCCCACGAGCGGCGCCTATTGGATCGTTACGCCGGAAGGCACCTGGCTGGTTCCGGCGGGGTTCGCCTTGTGGATTCCGCCGGGCATGCATCACGAAATCTACTCCCACGGCTCGGTGGCGGCCCGCATCCTGTTCATCGATCAAGCCTGTGCCGGGCAGCTGACGCCCAACGGAGGGGTCGTGAAAGTCACGCCGTTCCTCGAAGCGCTGCTGGAGCGCGCCATGCGATATGGCAACGATTATGAGGCGGACAGTCCCGCCGCACGACTGGCGCAGGTGACGCTTGACGAATTCGCGGATCAGGAATTTGCCTCACTGTTTCTGCCGGTGGCGAAGGAGCCGCGGCTGGCGCGGGTCATGCGGATCCTGATCGATGCGCCCGGTCAGTATGCCGGTATCGCGGAACTCGCGCGAGAAGCCGGGGCGAGCGAACGGACGCTGGCGCGTCTCTTCCGGAAAGAGACCGGCATGACGTTCACGCAGTGGAAAACCAACCTCACCCTGCTGCATTCCATGGAGCGGCTGGAGAAGGGGGAGGCGGTTGCGGATGTGGCGCACGATCTCGGCTATGCCAGCCCGTCGAGCTTTGGATACATGTTCCGGCGGCGCCTGGGCGTCTCGCCCGGATCCTTCCGGAAGAGTTCGTAATAGCGCCTAGTTGCCGGTTGCGAGAAACACCTCAGACGCCGCGACCGTCAGGGCGGAGACGTCTGCATCCAGAGTGTCCGGCCGGGCAGCGGTCGGATAGGCTTCGTCCAGCAGGGTCAGCGCCCCGCGGATGGCTTCGGCCGCATCCGGGTTCTCGGCTTCGATGGCGACCTCAGCCTCTTCGAACTGGTCTTTCGCCGCCGTGTAGAAGCCGTAGCCATCGAGATAGGGTTCGTAGAATTCCGACTCCATGGCGAGGCGATACATCTTGGTGGCGCGGTCGATCATGTCGGCGACCACACCGGTGGTGATGCTGGATGGGCTGGAGCCATCGTCCGGGGCATTGCCGGCGACCGTGCGCAGCGTGGCGATAATGGTCGCTGTGCGGGCATTGATGTCCTCGACGCTGGCGCCAGCGAACACGGCGGCGGAGGCTTCCAGGAACTGGTCGGTGAAATCGGATACGCCGCGCGCCTCGAACACCGGCTCCATGTCGAACAGGACTTCGGACACCGGGTGGGCAAACATTTCGCCGGCGGCCTGCGCTTCGCCGTCACGATAGGCATCGCGGGCGGCCAGGACGTGGGCCTCTGCTACCGTGAGCGCGATGTTGTAAACAACCGGATCGGTGAGGGCGGCTTCAATGGCGACACCGCCTTCGCCTTCGCCGGAGGAGGATGCCGCGCCGTTCACTTCGTCCAGCTTCGCTTCGACGTCGGCTTGGCTGGGGGCGCCGGCTGCAGGCTGTTCGCTGGTCGCAGGCTCTTCCTTAGCGGCGGGCTCACCGCAGCTGGCCAAGGCCGTCGTGGTCATGAGGGCGGCGCCGAGGCCGAGATGCGTCCAGCGTTTGATCTTGATGTCCATGGCCGTGCAGGGCTCCTTCGGTATCCGGAAAAATGTGTCTGCGCCCCTCCTGCCCGAAATGAGAAGCATTCGCAACTTATATTCCGCCGCAGCAGCAGTCTGGCGTCCTCAGTGCCCGCTTGACCGCCGCGGCGGGCGAGGTTCAGATGCCGGAAAAGCGAGGGAGGTCGTGCCAATGTTCAACCTGAAGCAGTCATCCGCCATTGTTGCCGGCATGGCGCTGGTATCCCTGTCGGCGCAGGCCCAGTCCTGGGGTGCGACGGCCGATCCGCAGAAACTGCCTGATAATACGCCTTACTGCATGCTCTGGCTGGGCGAGGCTCCCCCATTGATGAATTTCATGGCGACCCCGACCGGTGTCAAATATGTCGTGGTGGCCGATGCCTTTGACGATGTGCCGGTTGGTGCTCCGGTGTCTTTCGATTTTGGGGATGGCACATCGGTTTCCGTCGCGCCGGCAACTAAGCCGAAGCCGGCCGAATATCCGGGTCTTGTCTCTGGTGGCGTCTCTGAAGAGGCGTTGTCCACGATCCTTACCCGTGTGTCGCTTGGCAGTTATGGCGAAGCGCCGATGACGGTAAAGGCCGGGCAGAAGACTCAGGAGTTTCACCTGCGCAGTGCCGCAGGCGATTCCGGCCTGTTCACGAGCTGCAAGGACGAACTCTGATGGCCTTGCGGGAGTGAACAAATAGAGAATACAGTAGCGCTTCGTTAAGCAACACCCGCGATACGTGGCTGGATGACTCACACGATTCGAATTCTCGGTATCGACCCGGGCCTGCGCCATACCGGTTGGGGCGTGATCGAGCTTGCTGGCATGCGGCTGACGCATATTGCCCATGGCGTGATCTCGGTGGATCCGAAGCTGGAGATGGCAGAACGCCTGGGCGGCATCTTCGAGGCCGTGGGCGAACTCGCCCGCTATCACCAGCCAACCGCCGCCGGGGTGGAGGAGACGCTGGTCAATGCCAACCCGCGCTCGGCGCTGAAGCTCGGCCAGGCGCGCGGCGCAGCGATGGCAGCCCTCGCCATGGGCGGCGTACCGGTCGCTGAATTTGCACCCCGCAAGATCAAACTCGCCGTCGTTGGTACCGGCACGGCGGACAAGGAGCAGGTCATGTTCATGGTGAAGCGCCTCCTGCCCAAGGCGGCGGACCTGAAATCTGACTCTGCCGATGCGCTGGCCTGCGCCATCTGCGCCGCGCACCATCTGCCGGCTGACATGAAGCGGGGCGCGGCATGATCATCGGACGGCTTGTCGGCGAGGTTGCAGGTCTCGGCACGGATCACTTGCTCGTGGACGTGAACGGTGTCGGCTATGTCTGCATGGCGGGCACGCGGCTGCTCTCGCGCACACATGCGGGGGAGAAGATCACCGTTCATGTCGAAACGCGGGTGACGGAGAATTCCATCACACTGTTCGGCTTCGGTACGGATGAAGAGCGCGCCTGGTTCGTCCGTCTGCAGGATGTCCATGGCGTGGCCGGCAAGGCCGCGATGGCGATCCTCGATGCGATCACGCCGGCGGAACTGATGGATGCGATCGCGCTCGGCGATGCCAAAGTGCTGGAGCGCGCAAAGGGGGTCGGCAAGAAGCTGGCCGAGCGGATTGTGCACGACTTATCCGGCAAGGCGCCGCCGCTGGGGCGGTTCGGCAAGTTCGAGGCCGCCAGTGCCGCAGGCATGGCGAGCGCGCCTGTGGCCGCGGCGACCGGCGCCCGGGGCGAGGCGATCTCGGCGCTGGTCAATCTCGGCTATTCCCAGTCCGATGCGGCGCGGGCCGTGGCGGGTGTTGCGAAAAACGCCGGTGACGAGGTTGGTGTGCTGGTCAAGGCGGCGCTCAAGGAACTTGCGAAATGAGCCGCGAGGGGTCTCTTTCGGATCCGAACGCACAGGGCGGCGACGCGCTGGACCGGGCGCTCCGTCCTCAGACGTTTGAGGATTATGTCGGCCAGCGCAAGGCGAAGGCGAACCTCAAGGTCTATGTTGAGGCCGCGCGCGGTCGGTCTGAGGCGCTGGATCATGTGTTGCTGTTCGGCCCGCCGGGCCTCGGCAAGACGACGCTGGCGCAGATCCTTGCCCGGGAAATGGGCGTTGGTTTCCGCGCCACGTCAGGACCCGTCATCGCCAAGGCCGGCGACCTGGCCGCGATCCTCACCAATCTTGAGCCGAACGATGTCCTGTTCATCGACGAGATTCACCGCCTGCCGCCGGTCGTGGAGGAAATCCTTTATCCCGCCATGGAAGACTATGCCCTCGACATCGTGATCGGGGAGGGGCCATCGGCCCGATCCGTGCGGCTGGACCTTGCGCCCTTCACGCTGGTCGGCGCTACCACGCGCGCGGGCCTGTTGGCGACGCCGCTGCGCGACCGGTTCGGCATTCCGGTGCGGCTCGAATTCTACGAGCCGGAAGAGCTTGGCCGTATCGTCATGGCGGCGGCGCGCAAACTGAATGCGCAAATCACGGAGGAAGGCGCCGTCGAGATCGCCAGCCGTGCGCGGGGCACGCCGCGGATTGCGCTGCGCCTCTTGCGCCGTGTGCGCGACTTTGCCGAGGCCGCCGGCGACGCGATCAACCGGGAGAGCGCCGCCAGCGCGCTGAAGCGGCTGGAGATCGACAGCGACGGCCTCGATGCGCTTGACCGGCGCTACCTGCATGCCCTCGTGAACACCTATGCCGGCGGGCCGGTGGGCGTGGAGACACTGGCCGCAGCGCTGTCAGAGGCGCGCGATGCGGTGGAAGACGTGATTGAGCCTTACCTGATGCAGCGCGGCTATGTTGCCCGCACGCCGCGCGGGCGCGTCGCGGCGCCGCTCGCCTATGAACGGCTCGGCCTTCCGGTGCCGGGCGGCCAGCAATCCGGCCTGTTCGGCGAGAAATAGGTCATTCGGCCACCAGACACAATTTGAACACTATTGGCGCGCGAGGATGAAGATTGCGGCTTTTCTGCCGCGTGATCCGAAAGGAACCTCCATGCTTCGCCAGACCTTCACCGCCCGGACGCAGCTCCGGTCGGGAGCCTTTGCATTGCTGTGCGCAGTATTGGTGGCTTTCCTTCTTGCTGGTGCCGCAACAGCGGAAAACACCGTGCCGGACAACGCAACCGCCAATTCCTATAATACGGGCTGGAAATGCGATGACGGGTTCCAGGAACAGGATGGCGCTTGCATAGGTGTTCAGTTGCCTGACAATGCCTATCTGAACAACCGGTCGTTTGGCCGTGGCTGGGTCTGCATGTTCGGGTTTGAGCGAATTGACGAAGCCTGCGTTCCTGTGGATGTGCCCGATCATGCCTTTCTGGAGCCTTCCGGTGTCCGGTGGAGCTGCGAGCGCGGCTATGAAGCGAAAGACGGCGAATGCCAGCCGGTTGATGTGCCGGAAAACGGCTATCTCAGCGGACTCAGCTATAATGACGGCTGGGCGTGCGAGCGCGGCTACAAGGCCGTCAGGAATACCTGCGCCGAGATCATCGTGCCGGAACATGGCTATCTGAGCTCCGAACGGTCTGGCCCTGGCTGGAAGTGCGAGCGCGGCTACATCGCGTCAGGCGATTCCTGCGTCTCGCTGAACGTGCCGGAGAATGCCCACATCGGATACATGGAAGAACGCTGGGAATGCAACAAGCCTTATGTTCAGCGTGGGGACGTGTGCGTGCTGCCATGAAGGCCGGGTGATCCCGGTTTTCGTGGCAGTGACGACCCTGCGCTCAGCACTTTGATCCGGACTGGCCCCATAGCCATCCGGTTACAGAACAGTCGGCCCCTATGGACCCTTGGCGCAGCGGGCGCCGTGGCGCTCCACCTGGTGTCAAGAAATAGGCTAAGGAGTGGAGCGTTACCGCCTGCCGCGCCGACTGGAGAGCTCGGTCAGCGAAGGACCAGAAAACGCGCCAGTGGCGCGTTTTCCCGGAACAGGCCCAAAGCGTAAGCGCAGGGCGGCGGGCATGCCTTTCGCTGTCGCTCAAGGCCTTCTCGAGGAAATTGATCCGCCGGATCAATTTCTGATCTTTCGAAGTCCCTTCACCCCCCACTCGACCGGAATCTCTAGACTTGCCCCGGCCGTTACCCCGGGTGCAAACCCATCTCTCCAATCCTCCCCAAAGCAAACCGAACGGTACCGGCCGGCCCCCGCCCCGAGAAGACCCGCCGAATGGCCGGGAAGGTTTATGTGTTGGATTGAGAGTGCAGATCGCGCGCTGATCTCCAGCAACGGTGGGGAGGAGGGCAGATGACGATGTGGGGCTGGAGATCATCTCTCCCCACGCGTCAGGGTAGCATGACGGCGCCGCCTTTCCAGAAGATCGCGATCAGGATGGAGGCCGCCGACACGATCAGCGACAGTGCCGCCATCCGGGTGGAAATACGGAAGCGGGATTTGTCTTCCTGCAGATCCGCCAGCACGCTGGCCAGCAGGGGGAAGTTCACGCAGTGGCGGTCGCCCCCGATGCGCAGGGAGAACATGTTCACACTGTCGCCATCGCCGGTGTGCGAGCCGTATTTGGCGTTCATGTGATAATAGAGCCGACCGAAGACCAGGTCCGGGTCACAGCGGAAGCGCCTCGCCAGCACATCGATATCGATCGGCACCCAGATCTTTGTGGAGCGGGTCTTGTTTTCGTCGGAGAAGTCGCCAAAGGCGCGCTCATAGCGCTTGTAGATCTCCGCCAGCAGGCGCTCGTCCGTCGGGATCTTCGCCATCGGTCTCCCCTCCGCTTGGCTGCGGGTTGAGGATGGCAGGGGAGGGGTGGGAGGGCAAGACCAGCTTGTGGCACAGTTGGACAAGATTTACCGAGTAGCTGGTCCAGTGGTCCTAAGCCGCTTCAAGTTTGTGGAATTCACGGTGCCAGCGCAAATATTCGGGATGTGGTTGATGTTCTGGTCTGGATGGGCGCACTAATTTCCGACTTGGATTGATAAGTCTTTCGATGCTGCCTTTGTCGTTCACTTTTCTTGAAATGAGAATGTCATCGTTGGCCGCGATGCCTATTAGTCCCCTGTCAAACA
Source organism: Hyphomonas sp. GM-8P (assembly GCF_003263315.1). Taxonomy (NCBI): domain Bacteria; kingdom Pseudomonadati; phylum Pseudomonadota; class Alphaproteobacteria; order Hyphomonadales; family Hyphomonadaceae; genus Hyphomonas; species Hyphomonas sp. GM-8P. The sequence continues at coordinate 2,337 of NZ_AWFE01000116.1, read as the reverse complement.
TCCAATGGATAGTTCCGGATAAGGCTAGGCCGTTGCATATTCTATCTGACCCTCCGTGTTCGACGGGTCGGATATGTGCAGCTTCGGCTTCCGCTCGGCCTCCCCCATTTACGAAATTCCAGCCAGTAATTGCGCAACGTTTGTTGTATGCGTGAAGTACTGCAGTTCGAAACCTAGGATCGCGGACTTTCCGATTCAGGAGTTGTTCGATAATTCTTCTATCTACCTCGTGCTCAAAGCCGAGTTGATCTTCTTTTACACCACTTGAGCGCCCATGATCTTTCTCGCCTGTCCGAGGTAGCTCAACTTGGGTATCGGGCCAAGCTAGACCAATAATCCGATCGAAGACTTCGTTTGAAATATGTCGAACGGATTTTTGGGAAACACCGCTATTCGCAGAACCGTTTTTGCCGGCCAAAGCGGGCTCGATATAAGTCCCGTCTACAACCCTTGGGATAGGCTGAGCGAAGTCGGCGTAGGTGTTACTGAGCACTGATGCGTAGTAATGCTCGTCAAGCGTTGGATCGGGCGTAATTTCACCAAGTTGCGCTGTCGCGAAATAACACCCTCGATTTTCAGGACTAACGCCAAGATCTTTCACGGGTGTGTAGAACACGACCCAGTCACCAGCGACTTTTTCCATACTATCAAGATGGTAGCTGGAAAAATGATACCGACTTCCCACATCATCATCATATCTGGAGGAAGATTTCTGAATGAGAATTGCCTTGGTCATCCGAGTAATCTCGAGTGGTCAGTTCTTCCCGAACTTCCGGTCACGCCCTGCCAGCAATCGCAACCGTAGCGCGTTCAGGCGGATGAAGCCTTCCGCGTCTTTCTGGTCGTAGGCGCCGTGGTCGTCTTCGAAGGTGACGATTTTCTCTGAGTACAGAGAATAGGGGCTGGAGCGGCCGATCAGGTAGGCCTGGCCCTTGTAGAGCTTGATCGTCACTTCGCCGGTGACGAAACGCTGCGAGTGGTCGATGGCGGCCTGCAGCATTTCGCGCTCCGGGCTCCACCAGAAACCGTTATAGATGAGCTCTGCATATTTCGGCATCAGCTCGTCTTTCAGGTGCGCGGCGCCGCGGTCGAGCGTTGCCTGTTCGATACCGCGGTGGGCGACCAACAGGATCGTACCGCCGGGCGTCTCATAGATGCCGCGGGACTTCATGCCGACGAAGCGGTTCTCGAGCAGGTCCAGCCGGCCGATGCCGTGCTTCTTGCCATAGGCGTTGAGGGCGGTCAGCAGCGTCGCCGGGGACATTTCCTCGCCATTGATCGAACAAGCATCGCCCTTTTCGAAACCGATGGTGATGATCTCCGGCTCGTCCGGCGCCTCTTCCGGGGAGATCGTGCGCATATGGACGAATTCCGGCGCGGGCTGGGCCGGGTCTTCCAGCACTTTGCCTTCCGAGGAGGAGTGCAGCAGGTTTGCATCGACGGAGAAGGGGGCCTCGCCGCGCTTGTCCTTGGCGATCTCGATGCCGTGGGATTCGGCGAATTTCAAGAGGTCCGTCCGTGATTTGAACTCCCAGTCGCGCCAGGGGGCGATGACCTTGATGTCCGGGTTCAGGCCGTAATAGCCAAGCTCGAAGCGGACCTGGTCGTTTCCCTTGCCGGTGGCACCATGGCAGACGGCGTCGGCGCCGACCATGTCGGCAATCTCGATCTGGCGCTTGGCGATCAGCGGCCGGGCGATGGACGTACCGAGCAGGTAGACGCCCTCATAGACGGCATTGGCGCGGAACATCGGGAAGACGTAATCGCGCACGAAATCCTCGCGCACATCCTCGATGAAGATGTTTTCCGGCTTCACACCGGCAGCGAGCGCTTTCTTGCGCGCCGGTTCCAGTTCCTCGCCCTGTCCGAGGTCTGCCGTGAAAGTCACAACTTCTGCGCCGAACTCGGTTTGCAGCCATTTCAGGATGATCGAGGTGTCTAGACCCCCGGAATAGGCAAGAACGACCTTTTTCGGGGCGGATTTCGGCGTGGACATGGAGAATTTTTCCCTGAGCGCTGCAGCTTGAGGCTGTTGCATTAAGGCGACGGCTGGCCCGTGACAAGCGGGGAGCCGCTATCGAGTTGCTTTCGATGCGCCATGGTTTTCGTTACATTAATCGTTTACCGTAACTTAGAGGGCAGGTTAATCGTCTGCACTGTGGGGTTAAGGTCATGATCGACAGGCAAAACGACGGAAACGGGGCGGCCAGCAAGGCCGCTGACGCTGGGTCTTTCCGGGCCCGGCTGATGGCGCGCCAGGCGGCGCGGCCACAGTCCACGCTCGCCATTGATTCCGGCATTCTCTACCGGCCAGGCGCCTCCAGCACGCCGGAAAGC